>JAIOII010000132.1 GCA_019912685.1 Kofleriaceae bacterium | reverse complement strand
CACCACCTCGCCGATCCGAGCCGGTGGCACAAGGTGGATCTGGTGCGGCGGCGCGATCCGCAGGCCGCCGGCGGCTGGCGCTACGAGGCGCACCTCATGGTGCTGACGACGCCGTACGTGTCGCCGGCCACGGCGGACCGGCGCGCTCGCGCCGCCGGCGAGGCGACCGACCGCGTCGCCGGTGTCGACGTGAACGTCTCCAACATCACGGTGGCGTCGCACGCGCGAGGCGACGCGGTACGCGTGACGCGCATCGAGCGCGACGCGACCCAGCAACGGCGCGGGCGCCGGCAAGCGCGACGCGAGCGACGCCGGCTGCGTGCGCTCGATCGCTCGCGACGCGCGATGAACCGGGCGCAGTACCAGCTGTCGAAGCGCCAGGCCAAGCGCGCACGGCGGCGCGAGGCGGCCGGGCTGCCGCCGGTCGAGGTCATCCCGACGGGACCGCGCCTCGCCCGCGCCGACGGCGCGCCGCAGCAGGCCTACCGGCGCGATCGTCTCTCCGCGAGCTATCGCCGGGGTCGCGCCGCACAGGCCGCCGATGCCGCCGCGGTTGCGCAGGCACGTCGCGATCGCGCGCGCGAGGTCGCCGCGGAGGTCGTCGCCACGCACGGGTACCGGCTCGTCGTCGAGGACACGAGCATCGCCGCGTGGGCACGCTCGTGGGGACGGGCGGTCGCCGCCTTCTCTCCGGGCTTGCTCGTCGCAGCGATCGATCGCGAGGCTCGCGCCGTCGCCGCGCTCGCCGGCGCAGGCGCCCCGGCTCCGTCGCGGCTCGTGGGCCCGTCTCCCGACGGACGCGGCGGCGTGGAGCGTGCGTCGACGCGCCCGACCGCGCTGTCGCAGCACTGCCCGTGCGGCGCCCGCGTTCCCAAGCGCCTCGCCGATCGCCTCCATCGCTGTCCGTCGTGTCGCCTCCAGGCCGACCGCGACGCCGTCGCCGCCGTGCTCGCGTCGTTCGTGGCGTTCACCCGCCCCGGCGTTCCCAGCTCCGCATACGTCGACTACGCTGCCGCCGCCAGCGCGCTGCCCGCGCTCCGCCGCGCGCTCACCATCTCGTCTCCCGGGTGGCAAGACACCCTGTCCGAGTCAACCGGCCTCTCTGCGCGTGAGGAGTCTCTCTTCACGTGGTGGACGCCCACACCCGACTCCGTCGTGGTGGCTCGGCGAACCGCGGGCATGGCCCCGCGCCCAACCCTGGATGAGACGGGCCGCCGCCCGACCACGCCAGACCGGGTACGGATGCGAACCCGCATGTCCAGCAGGTACGGCCGACTGGCCTATTTGCGGGACACCTCTTAGTCCGTGCGCGCACGTGCGGGGGCGTGTGCGCGCACGGCGGGCGGCCGCGGGCGACGGCGCAAGTCGGCGGAATCCGGGCGCTGCCTGCGGCACGGGCGCTGCACGAGGGCGTGGTGCGCATGAACGACGCCACCTCCGATCACGACCTGCTCGATCGCTGGAGCGCGGGCGACCGCGTCGCGGGCGAGATGCTGTTCGCCCGTCACTTCGACGCGATCTACCGCTTCTTCTGCAACAAGAGCAACGACCCCGACGAGCTCGTCCAGGCCGCGTTCCTCGGCTGCCTGCGCGCGCGCGACCGCTTCCGCAAGCAGGCGAGCTTCCGCACGTTCCTGTTCGCGATCGCGCGCAACACGCTGCTCCACCACCTGCGCTCCAAGCGGCGCGCGCCGGCGTTCGATCCCGAGCGGTCGTCGCTCGCCGCGCTGGTGACGACGCCGACCACGCGGCTCGCGCGCCGCGAGGACGAGGATCGCCTGCGCGCCGCGCTGCGCTCCTTGCCGCTCGAGCAGCAGACGTTGCTCGAGCTGCACTACTGGGAGGACCTCGACGCGGCGCAGCTCGGCGAGGTCTTCGAGCTGCCCGCGGGCACGATGCGGGTCCGCCTTCACCGCGCGCGCGAGGCGCTGCGCGGCGTCCTCCAGGAGGTTCACGCATGACCCATCGTCTTCTCTACCTCACCGCCGGGATCGCCACCGGCGCCGCCGCATGCGTGCCGGCGCCGGAGGTCGACGCGGATCGCGCCGAGCTCCTCAACTGCAAGCCCTGGGGCTGCGGCGACAACTCGCCGGTCCTCGACAACCACGGCTTCCACGAGCTGCATCGCCGCGGCCGCGCCATGCCCAACCCCGACGGCCTCTTCATCAACGTGTTCCGCAAGGGCGGGAGCAAGTACCAGATCGATCTGGTCGGGACCAACCTCGTCGGCCGCGACGCGGGCGGCGCCGTGACGCTGCAGAACGCCGCGCTCGTGGGCGCGATCATCGAGGTGCGCTCGGTGCGCGATCCGTCGTTCTGGTACGACCTCGAGATCAAGCAGGTGACCGTGGGCGGCGCCGCGTACTGGCAGGGCCCGGCGACGCCGCTCGAGTCGTATCGCATCGAGTACGGCGGCCACGGCATGGGACGCGAGACGCCGCTCTGCGACAACCCGCTCACGAGCACGGTCGGGCAGCAGGGCTTCATGGCCAGCATCTACGACGTGGTCCTGTTCTCGGGCGATCGCTACGACGCGAAGCAGAAGCAGGTGGTCGCGACCGGCGCCGACGCGAGCGGCTGGATCAACTTCGGCTGCGCCGGCGGCTCGCTCGCCAAGCTCCTGCTCAACCGCCACGCGCCCGTCGCGCACGTGCCCGGGTTCGAGACCACGCCCGAGCGACGCCAGGCGATGCTCAAGATGTTCGCGGCCGACTACTGCGGCGACGGCACGCCGTTCACGCACGCCGGCGAGCCGCTCGCGTGGCGCGACGCGGCCGCCTGGGTGCCGGCGTTCCCGCTCGCGACCGCGACGCACGAGGCGTGGTGGACGGAGCGGGGCGCGACGTGCCTCGAGATCCCGCGCCTCGACGCCACCACCGAGCCCTACCTCGGCGATCTCGAGGCCGACATCGTGCGGGCGTGCGGCGGCGCGCTGCCGCCCGCGTGCTCGTCGCTGCCGGAGTGGCCCGCGCAGTTCGGC
>JAIOII010001338.1 GCA_019912685.1 Kofleriaceae bacterium | reverse complement strand
CCGCCGCGGCCGCGGCGCGCGCCGCGATCACGGCCGGCGATCGCGTCGGCCTGGTCACGTTCGACACGCGGCCGGTGCTCGAGCTGCGCCCGGGCAGCGGCCACCACCACTGGCTCCAGCTCGTCGACCGCCTGCTCGACGCCCACACCGTCGTCGACGAGGACCTGACCGACCTCACGCCCGGCGAGCTCGTCGCCACCGTCGCCTCGTACCTCGCGCACCAGGAGGCGATCGACGTGCGCATCCGCGTCGCGCCGCCGATCGACGATCCGCGCTGGAACCAGATCCAGGCCGGCCCCGACGGCGTGCTCTACGACCTCGGCGCGATGACCCGCATGGTCGCCAAGCTGCTCGAGGCGATGGGCGGCGGCAAGACGCTCGCGCCGTCCTGGTGGTGGTCGCGCGTCCACCTCGCCGCCGGCGCCGATCCGCAGCTCGCGCCGCTCCGCCTCTTCTGCCGCCTGCGCGGCATCGAGCTGCCCTACCGCGGCGACCACGAGCACGGCCGGCGCGCCGCCGGCTTCGCGACCGCGATCGAGCGCGCCGTCGCCGAGGGCCGCCCCGATCAGGTCGTCATCCTCTCCGACCTCACCGGCCTCGTCGAGGACGAGGACCGCGTCCGCCGCGCCCTCGCCCGCGCCCGCCGCCACGCCGGCTCGGTCATCGCGCTCGTGCCCCAGATGCCCGCCTTCTCGACCTCCGCCGAGTCCGACGTCGGCAAGCTGGTCGCGACCATCCTCACGCGCGAGCACCGCCGCGCCTTCGCCGACGCCCGCGCGCTCCTCACCCGCTCCGGCGTGCGCGTCGTCGCCGCCGGCCCCTCGGACACACCCGCGCTCCTCCTCGGCCGCCACCGCCGCGCGGCCTGACCCGAAAAGTTGTCAAAGTTGCCACCGTCCCCAAATGAAACGCGTTTCATTTGGGGACGGTGGCAACTTTGACAACTTTTCACTCGACCAGGGGGCGCACGCCGACGGCCTTGTAGAGCGGCGCCGACGGGTAGACGATGCCGCCGCGCATCGTCGAGACGACGCGGCCGAGGGCGTGGACGCCGGCGAGCGGGTCACCGTCGATGACGACGAGGTCGGCGCGCTTGCCCTTGGCGATCGAGCCGAAGCGCCGGTCCTGGCGCATCGCGCGCGCGGCCTCGATCGTCGCCAGCCGCAGGATGTCGGCGGGCTTGATGCCGGCGCGCATGAACAGGTCCGCCTCGTGGTGCAGCATGAGGCCCGCGATGTGATCGGTGCCGAGCACGACGGGCACGCCGCGCTCGTGCAGCGTCCTCACCATCGCCAGCACGCGGTCCCATGACTTCAGGTAGGTCGCGTGCATGTCGCCCTCGAGCGGCAGGCCGCCCTTCAGGAACGCGCGGCTCGCCTGCACCGGCAGGCGCGCCACCAGATCGCCGACGCCGGGCGTGATCGCGCCGGGGCGCGCGGCCCAGAGCTCCTCGAACGTCGCCACCGTCGGGCACACGACGACGCCCTCCTTCTTCAGGAGCGCGATGAAGTCCTTCACCGGCTTGCTCTCGAGGTCGACGGTCAGGCCCTTCTCGCCGACGAGCGTGAAACGCGTCGTATCGCGCGTGTCGGTCTCCTTCGTCGCGAGGAAGTTCAGGAACAGCATGTTGATGTGCTCGATGCCGTCGTAGCCGGCCTTCACCGCCTCGTGCGCGAGCATGTGGACCGGGACGTGGCCGGTCACGAGCATCTTCTTCGCGTGGGCCTCGGCCGCGATGATCGGCACGAGCTCCGGCTTCACCGAGTTGTAGATCTTGACGCCCTCGTAGCCGCGCTCGGCGTAGAACGCGACCGCGGCCTTCGCCTCCGCGGGGGTCACGGCGGTCACCTTGCTCGCCGCCGCCTTCTCGCCCGTGCCCTCGATGAAGCCCATGCGCACGACGTGCGGACCGATCGCCGTGCCCGCGTCCCAGTCCGCCACGAGCGCCGCCAGGTCGTCGTGGTCGTTGCCGAGGTCGCGCACGGTGGTCACGCCCGACGCGATGTTCAGGACGCCGTCGACGGCGTCGAGGTGGCCGTGCATGTCGACGAGGCCGGGGATGAGCGCCTTGCCCTGCAGATCGACGACCTCGGCCCCGCGCGGCGCCCGCAGGCGCCGGCTCGGGCCCACCGCCGTGATCGTCGCGCCCTGGACGATGACCGTGTGATCCTCGAGCCACCGGCCTTTCTCGACGTCGAGCACGCGCGCGTGCACGTACGCGAGGCCCGCCTCCGGCGGCGTGTGCGCGTGCGCCTTCGCCAGCTCGTGGAACCACGCGCGCTCGAGATCGCGGCGCTGGGCGATGAGCGGCTCGACCGCCGCCTCCCAGCCGGCGGGCACGACCGAGCGCCACGGCCGCGCGTAGCCGAACCACGTGCCGTCGGGGTTCATCCACTGGTACGACGGCGCGAACGAGAGCCCGCTCACGCGATACGTCGTGAGCGTCCGCGCCTCGTCGCCGGCCTTCACCTCGATCTCGCCCACCTTCTCGACGCGCGCCTCGCCCGCGGGCAGGAGCGCGAGCTGACCGCCGGCGGCGATCGCGGCGCGCACGAGCTCGCCGTGGAGCGGGACGTCCGCGCTCGGCAGGTAGAACGCGGGTCCCGCGACCTCGCGCTCGCCCTCCTCGGTCGTGCTCTTCCACCGCGCGCGGTTGCCGGTGCGCTGCATCGTCTCGGCGACCGCCGTGCCCATCTCGAAGTGGCCGCTCGCCTCGAAGGCGTCGAGCCCGCCGTCGTCGCCGAGATCGAAGGTCGCCTCGACGTGCGGTCCGCGACCGTTCTCGAGGACGTGATAGATGGCCTTCGCCGTCCTGTCGGCCGCCACGGTGAGATCGTAGCGACCGACGGTCTTGCCGTTCGACACGACGACCCAGCGCACCTCGGTGGCGGGCGGCGCCGGCGGCGGCACGACGTCGGCGGGCGCCTCCGGTCCGGCAGGAGGTGGCAACGGCTTGGCCGGTCCCGCGCATGCGGCGATCCAGACGCTCAGGGCGAGGGCGCTGCGCATGACGGCAGCATACCCGAGGAGCCCGCGACGGCGCTTATACTCCGCCGGTGAGCGCCGACGTCGAAGGCCCCGCCGAGATGCTGCCCGCGGGCACGCGCATCGGGCGCTTCGCGATCACGCGCCTCCTGGGCAGCGGTGGCATGGGCGTGGTGTACGAGGCGCGCGATCCCGAGCTCAACCGCAAGGTCGCGCTCAAGGTGCTGCGCCGCAGCCGGCACGACGACTCGATGCGGCTCCTGCGCGAGGCGCAGGCGCTGGCCCAGCTGCAGCACCCCAACGTCGTCGCGATCCACGATGTCGGCTTCGCCGACGGCGTCCTCTTCATCGCGATGGAGCTGGTCGACGGCGAGAACCTGGGTCGTTACCTCGAGACCCACGAGCTGGCGTGGCCGGCGATCGTCGAGCTCTACCTGCAGGCCGGCCGCGGGCTCGTCGCGGCGCACGAGAAGGGCATCGTGCACCGCGACTTCAAGCCGGCCAACGTGCTGTGCGATCGACAGGGACGCGTGCGCGTCGGCGACTTCGGCCTGGCGCGCGTCGAGCCGTCGGCGAGCTGGCCGCCCGACGACGACGCAGCGAGGTCGACGGCCGAGGCGACGGCCGATACGACGGCCGACGCGGCGGGCGGCGCGCCGCCGGCGGCGGACACCGTCCCCTCCAGCGACGAGACCTCGGTCGAGCGCCCGGGCGAGCTC
>JAIOII010001337.1 GCA_019912685.1 Kofleriaceae bacterium | reverse complement strand
GGCGGACACGCCGCCGTGCGGCTCGCGGACGGCAGCGTCCTCGTCGTCGGCGGCCGCGTCGGCGGCGCGCCGCAGGCCGCCGTCCATCGCTTCCGTCCGCGGCTGCTCGGACCCTTCACCGGCTCGCTCACCGTGGTGCCCGGCGACGACGAGAGCGATCCTCCGGTCTCGCCGCTGGATCCGTCGCTCGTGACGGCGGGGCCGCCGTGGCGGCTCCGGGCCGATGGCCCCGGCCTCAGCTACGCGGTCGTCGGTGGTCCCTCCGGAGGCGGCTTGCGCGTCGATCTCTCCGCCACCGTGCCCGACGAGGGCATCGCGCTCGTGCTCGGTCAGGTCGGCCCCGCCGATCTGCATCGCGTCCTGCTCGTGCCCGGCGTCGAGGCCGCGATCGAGCGACGGGTGGCGGGCGTCGCCACCACGATCTGCCGCGGGTCGCCGGTGCCGGCGAGCGGCGCGACGACGATCACGCTCGACGTCGACGCCGACACGGCGCGCGTCGCCATGGGCGGGCAGGTCGTCCTCACGTGCGATGTCGAGCCGCTGCCGCCGGGCCGGGTCGGGGTGGGCGCGCTCGGCGCCGGCGAGATCCAGGTCGGCAGCATCGCCGTGACTCGCTGAACCCCGTGCCCGTGCCCGTGCCCGTGCCCGTGCCGTGCTCGTGTTACGGTCGCACCGGATGCTGCGGGCCTCGTCCGTGCTCGTCGCGCTCGTTCTGTCGAGCAGTCCCGCTCACGCGTACGAGTACGAGCTGATGGCGCGCACCGCCGGGCAGATGTACGAGCTGCCGACCTTGCGGCTCGTCGGCGCCGATCTCTGGCTCGCGCGCCGACGCTTCACGCAGACCCTGACCCTGTCGGTCTGGGACATCGGCGATCTCCGGCGCAAGCGCCTGAAGGCGCGGTCCGGCGTGCCCGATCGCGGGCCCGTCGTGTGGCTCACCGGCCACCTCCGCCTCGATCACGACTTCGGGCCGTGGACCGCCGGCACGGTCACCGTCGACGACCGCGCGCTCGACGCGATCGACGCGATCCCCGACCTCGCGGCGTCGAGCATCGGCCTCGATCTCCTGTACGGCTACCTCGCGGTCGACGGCCTCGCCGGCCGCGTCGACCTGCGCATCGGCCGCCAGCTCGAGGTCGATGCCCTCGACTGGTGGAGCGTCGACGGCGTCTCGGCGCGCGTGCGCACGCCGTGGCCGGTGCTGTTCGAGGCGACCGCCGGCCTGCGCGTGCGCGATCGCTCGCCGCTCGGCGCGTCCGACTTCGAGCTCGACGGCACCGCCAGCGCCGACTGCCACGAGTACGTCGAGGGCCCGACCCCGGGCACCGGCAGCTGGCAGATCATCGATCGCAGCCGCGTGCCCGGCGAGAGCCGGCTCGGCAGCGACCTCGCGTTCTGTCCCGAGCGCGACGCGCTCCTGCCGACCGGCGTGCTCGCGGTCGAGACGGCCGGCGTGCGCTGGCTCCACGCGCGCGTCGCGTACCGCCGCACGCAGTCGCGCACGCCGGGGCGCATCGGCCCGATCGATCGCCTCGACTTCCCCGACGCGGGGCTCTACCCCGACGAGGTCGGGCAGGCGCCGGCGTGGGGCGTCGACGAGGAGCACGCGAGCGCGGTCATCCGCGGCACCGTGCGCGCCGGCGGCGCGGTGATCGAGCCGTGGGCGCAGGCGCGCTACTCGCTGCTCCACGGCGTCGCGGACGAGGCG
>JAIOII010001336.1 GCA_019912685.1 Kofleriaceae bacterium | reverse complement strand
CGCAACGGCCGCGCCGCGGCCTTGAGCTCGGCCATGCGATCCTTGCGGGGCAACCTGACCGTCGGATCGATCTGGACGTCGACGACCACGGGGCCGTCGGGGTGACGCAGGAGGTGGGCGGCGCGCGTGAGATCGCCGGGGCGTGAGGCACGTACGAACTGGGCGCCGAGGCCCTGCGCCAGCGCGCCGACGTCCATCGCGATCGGGTAGCTCGGCTGCCTCCCGTACACGGCCTTGTGCCCCAGCTCCACCATGCCCAGCCGGCGATCGTTGAACACGAAGACCACGATCGGCAGGCGCTCGGTGGTCGCCGTGGCGACCTCGAAGCCGTTCATCGCGAAGCAGCCGTCGCCGCAGATCGCGGCGACCGAGCGGCTCGGGTTCGCGAGCTTGGCGCCGATCGCGGCGCCGATGCTCTGGCCCATCGAGCCGAGCCCGGTCATGACCACGAACGAGTCGGGCGACGTCACCTCGAGGAAGTGCGTGGCGAACAACGTGTGCTCGCCCGAGTCGACGGTGAAGATCGTGTCGGGTGGCAGGATCGACTGGATCTCGGCGATCGCGTCCTGCGGCGCGAGCATGTCGGGCTCGGAGGACGCCATCGCGAAGCGCGTCACGCCGGCCGGGGGCCGCTGCACGATCCGCGGGCTGCGCTCGCACATGCCGCCGAGGAACGAGGCCGCGGGCGCGACCAGCGCGTGGGTGGGCGCGTAGCTCTTGCCGATCTGCTTGGCGTCGATGTCGACGTGCACGAAGGCGCGACGCGGCTTGAGCAGCGGGGTCCAGCCGTCGGTCGACAGGTCCCCGAGGCTCGTGCCGATGGCGATGAGCATGTCGAGCCCGCTCTCGACGTACTCGCGCGCCGACGGGTGACCGCCGAAGCCGAACACGCCGAGCGACTGCGGGTGATCCTCCGGGAACACGCCCTTGCCCTTGGGCGTGGTCGCCACCGGGCAGTGGTAGCGCTCGGCCATCGCGCGCAGCATCGGGGGCGCGTTGTTGCCGCGCACGCCCGAGCCGGCGAGGATGAGCGGCTTGCTCGCCACCGCGAGCAGTGCCGCGATCTCGTCGAGCGCGCGCGCGTTGATCGCGAACTCGAGCGACAGCTCGCCGGTGATGCGCGTCGCGATCTGCGGCGCCATCGCGACGTCGAGCGGCAAGGTCAGCGCCACCGGCCCGCGCCGCCCCGACATCGCCGTGGCGATCGCGCGGTGGAGGAGCAGCGGCGCCTGCGCCGGGTCGATCATCTCGGCCGCGAGCTTGGTGACGTGCCGGGTCATCCCGACGACGTTCAGGCCGTGGCTCGAGCCGTCCTGGAGCGCGCCCTTGCCGTGCACCTTGCGCGGCACCTCGCCGACGAGGAGCAAGACCGGCAGGCCGTCGCAGTGCGCCGAAGCCAGGCCGGTCATCGCGTTGAGCACGCCCGGTCCCGACGTGACCGCGGCGACGCCGAGCGTGCCCGTGGTGTGGGCCCACCCCGCCGCGGCGAACAGGGCGCCGCTCTCGTGGCGCGTCGTGACCACGCGCAACGAGCGATCCATGAGCGCGTCGTGGATCGGCGAGATGGGGCCGCCGGGTAAGCCGAAGACCGTCGTGACGCCCGCTGCCTCGAGCACGTCCACCAGCACGTCCGCGGTTCGTCGCGCCGAGGGCTCGTTCGTGCCCGTGCCGGCGTCGTTCGTTGAGTTCGGTTCCGCTTCGGGTGCGTCGAACGTGCCCATCTGCTCCTTGCTGGCCCTAGCGGGTCGGCTGGGGCGGACTTATCCCCAGCTCCTCCAGGACCGTGGCCACGTCGACGGGTTTGCGCAACACACGCCGCGCCCCCGCCGCGCGCGCCGATTGCTCGAGCTCGCCGGTCATGCGGCCACTCGTGATGATGACCGCGATGTCCTTGGTCGCCGGATTGCTCTTGAGTCGGCGACAGACCTCGATGCCGTCGATGCCCGGCATGTACACGTCGATGAGCAGCGCGTGAGGCTTCATCGCGCCGATCTCGACCAGCGCGTCGATCCCGTTCTCGATGAGCGTCACCTCGACCTTGTCGGCGAAGCGCTTGAACGCCCGCCCGAGCGCCTTCAGCTGGATCGTGTCATCGTCCACCGCCAGGACCCGGCGACGCGCCGCGTTCGCCAGGGGGCGGGGAACCGGAATCTTGTGATGATCCAGGAACATCACCAGGTCGGACGCACGGATGCGCCGATGGCCCCCGGGAGTGCGAAACGCGATGATATGGCCGTCGTTGACCCACTTCTTGACCGAGCTCGGGTTAACCTGCAGGAGGTTACCGACCTGGGTCGAGGTGAGTAGTTGGTCAGGGGTGATCGATTCGGGTGTCACGGTTTTCGCAGTATCATCGCTTCATCGCCCTCGGTCAACCAGACCTGCCCGAGAGCACGGCCGAGCACGTTGGCACGCACCGGGGAGGAGCACCATCACCCGGATAGGGTGACTTTTGGCGCGGCGCGTATCGCCGCGTGCGTTCCGTTCGGCCTACGATGATCTCGTGGGCGACCGCGAGCGCAGGGCGCCCTCGAGCGCGGACCACACGCGCGCGTCGGGCGGCACGGCGTCCAGCGCGAGCGCGATGAGCGCGACCGCCTCGCGCAACGACGCCACCTCGGCGACGAAGGCGGGCGACCTCGGTCGCGGCGCCGCGTCGCGGACGCCGAGCGCGCAGAGCGCTGCCTCGCCGTCGGCGCCGGCATCGTCGAGCATGGCGCTCGGGTTACGCCCGATGGCGCGGCTCGGTTCGGGTCACCGGCGAAAAAAATCCGGGTCGCTTGATCCGAGGTGCCCCCCTCGACGTAGGCTCGGGTGGGGGAACTGAAACGTGGCCGACATCCAGCAGCACCTCGCCTCCTCGCACAAGATCGAGTTCGAGGACCTCGACTGGGCGCTCGCCCGCCGCGTGGGCCTCACGCCCCGCGAGGCGGCGATGCTCCAGTACTTCGCGGACATCGAGAGCCAGACCGTCTTCTACATGCTCGAGGTCGCCAAGCTCGAGGTGGCGCGCGACCCGGAGCTCCTCACGTTCCTCACCATGTGGAACTACGAGGAGTACTTCCACTCGCACGCGATCTCGCGCCTCCTCGCGGAGTGCGGCGTCGAGGTGCCGCCGCCCATGTCGCGGGCGACGAACCTGCGGGCGCGCGCCCGCGTGCGTGCCCGCCTCGAGGACCTCGCCCAGCAGACGCTCGCGCGGACGATGCCGCGCGCGTTCGTCGCGCTGTGGATGACGTGGGGCGCGGCGCAGGAGCTCCTGACGACGCAGGCGTACGAGGAGATCGCGCGCACCACGGCGAACCCGGTCTTGACCGAGCTGTTCCGCCGCATCGCCAAGCAGGAGCGGCGGCACTTCGCCTACTACTACACGTCGGCGCGCGAGCGGCTCGAGGGGTTCGCGGCCGGGCAGCGGCTCGTGCGCTTCATCTTCGAGACGAACTTCAACCCGGTCGGATCGGGACTGAAGTCGCCGGAGGAGCAGGCGCGCTTCCTGTCGAACATCTTCCCGCGCCACCGGCTGTTCGAGGCGTTCGGCGAGGTCGACGACAAGCTCGAGGCCCTGCCGGGCCTGCGGGGCATGCGCGTGGCCACGGCCTACGCGCAGCGCATCCAGCCGATGCTCTCGCCCGACGCGCGCTGGTCGCCCGCGCTCACGGCCGGTCCGGGAGGACAGGCAGCGTTCTCATCGTCCCGCGCGTGACGCCGAACTGCTCGTGCACGCGCGCGGCGCGGACGACCTCGGCCGGGGTGGTCTCGCCGGCGACGAGCGCGCGATAGGCGGCGTGGAGCCGCGTGGTCTCGGCGGCGGTCTCGCGCACGAGCTCGAGGCGCAGGCGGCGCACGCCGAGGGCGAGCAGCTGGGGGACGAGCGCCGCGGCGCTCTGCGCCTGGGCGTTGAAGACGGTGTTGCGGCAGCCGATGTCGACGACGACGGGATGGACGAGCGCGGTGCGGTCGCGCAGCGAGACCTCGTGCTGCTCGCACGGGCGCCCGCAGGTGCGGAAGTCCGCGCCGGCGGACAGGAGGTGCGCGTAGACGCAGTGCTCGGTGTGGAAGGTCGGGATGTGGTGGTGGACGGTGACGGCGAGGCGCGCGGGCGTCGACGCGGCGAGCAGCGCGACGAGCTGCGCGTGGTCGAGGTCGTGGGCGACCGTCGCGGTCCGGAGGCCGCGCTGGGCGAGGACGAACGCGGCGGTGATCGAGTTGGTGACGTTGAGCGAGAAGTCGCCGTGGAGCGGGACGGCGGGCGCGAGCTGGGCGAGGGAGGCGAGGGCGGCCCAGCAGCGGACGAGGATCGCGTCCGGCTCGAGCTTCACGAGGTGCGCGAGGATCTTCTCCTCGCCGGGCTTGAGGATGCGCGGCGTGGCGAGGATGACGCGGGCGCCCGCGGAACGCGCGCGGGCCACGGCGCGCGACAGGCCGACGAGCTCCATCCAGTCGAGCTCGACCTCGGGCGCGCCGGCGGCGAGGAGGGCGTCGAGCTGGGCGTCGGTGCGGCAGAGGGGGATGACGGTGGCCGCGTCAACGGTGGCGCTCACGTCCACGTCGCCGTCGCCGTCAAGGTCCACGTCCACGTCCACGTTCACGCTCACGGCGTTACGGACGCGGTCGACCTGCGGGCCCTCGGCGAGCCTGCGCGCGGGCGGCGCGTCGAGCGCGGCATCGAGCGCCTCCACGATCGCGCGGCGCAGCGCCTTGAGCTCGCTCACCGGCAGATGCAGCGCGGGCCCGAGCGCCGCCGTATCGAGCGACGCGAGGTGATAGCGCGTGCCGCCGAACGATCCGAGCTTGTCGCGCAGGAGCGCGTCATTCAGCCCCTCGCCCCGCGCGGCGGCCAGCACGCTACCGGACACGCGCTCGACGCTGGCTGCCGTCGCCGGCACCACCGCGCGCACCA
>JAIOII010001335.1 GCA_019912685.1 Kofleriaceae bacterium | reverse complement strand
GTCTCAACCGGCCCGTCGGTAACCACCGTATGGCCGTAACCAATGCCCGCGCCGGCGGCGAGCGTGCGGGCTCCGATGCGGGTGATGGCGCGGCGGGTACGCATCATGAGGCTCGGCCTGCGGTCAGCGTGATGGCAAGATGGGTGGAGCTCGTGGGCATGAGCGTGGTCAGGACGTCAGGTACGTCATGAGGAAGTCGAGGAAGCAGATCGACACGGCGGCGCTCACCACCGACGCGTTGACCGCCTTGCCCACGCCGATCGCGCCGCCGCGCACGGTGAGCCCGAAGTAGCAGGACGAGAGCGCGATCGCGGCGCCGAACACGAGCGACTTGCCCATGCCGTGCAGGAAGTCGGCGACGCCGATGTTGTCGACGAGGCTGTACCAGATCGTGAGCGGGTGGATGTCGAGGAGCGCGTGCGACGCGAGCATCACGCCGAGGATCGCGACGGCGTCGCCGATCATGGTCATGACCGCGAGCGTGATCATCATGGCGAGCACGCGGGGCACGATCAGGTAGCGGATCGGATCGATCGCGAGCGCGAGCAGGCCGTCGATCTGCTCGGTGACGGTCATCGTGCCGAGCTCGGCGGCGTTGTTGGCGCCGACGCGGCCCGAGAACATGAGCCCGATCATCAGCGGGCCGACCTCGCGCAGGACGGCGTACCCGGTGCCCCAGCCGACGAGCCCGCGCGCCCCGTACTGTTGCACGAACCCGGCGAACTGGATCACCATGAGCGCGCCGACGAACAGCGCGGTCATGGTCACGATCGGCAGCGACCGGTACCCCATCTTGTAGAGGTTGCGCACGAGCTCGCGCCCATCCAGCGCCGGCGGCACGAGCGAGCGCGCGACCTGCAGGGCAAGCACGACGATGCCGCCCGCGTCGCGCGCCGCCGCCATCGTGGCGCCGCCGATCGCGGACATCGAGCCGCGGAAGAGCCGGTGCGGCGCGGCGGACGGCGTCGGCGTCATGAGCGCTCCGCTCAGTACTCGATCGCCAGCCGCGCGCCGCCGCCGAGGATCCAGCCCCCGAACGCGAAGCCCGGGAAGCCGGGGTTGTTGGTCTGGAGACCGCCGCGGTTGGGGACGGCCGTGCCGAGCACGTCGACGGCGTCGTCGGGGACCTCGTCGATGACGAGCTCCGGGTTCGACGGATCGTTGAACTTCGTCGCGTGCGTGTAGAACACGCGGTGGGCGAGCAGGTCCACGCCGGCGCGGAAGTGGCTGCCCCAGAGCGTGAACGTCGTCTCGATGCCGCCCGACGCGCCGAGGCGGTCGCTGTCGGCGTAGTTGGTGCGGCCGGTCTGAGGCGGCACCGGCGTCGGCACGAACGCGACGTCGAGGCGCGCCGCCAGGTCACCGGCGGTGTAGCGCACGCCCGCCGCCGCCGACAGCGTGTCCGACCAGCCGTACTCGCCGCCCGGGTTCTCGTCGTGGCGATCGCGGTACTGCGACCAGCGGGCGTAGGTCACGACGCCCGTCGCCGCGATCGCGTCGGTCAGCTGGTAGCTGCCGCCGGTCGCGATCGTGAGCGGCATGAACGAGTGGGTGAAGTGGAGCGTCGTCGACTGCTCCGAGCCGGTCGCCAGCGTGTAGTTGAAGCCGGTCGAGATGCGGAACGCCTGCTCGGTGTGGAGGGTCGCCGCGACCCGCGCCTTCTCGACCGGCGCCCAGGCGACGCCGAAATGGGGCGCCACCGCCGCCTGCACCGCGATGTCCGAGTCGAGCAGCACGGTGTCGAGGTTGTTCAGGTTGGAGACGTAGACCGGCGCCGACGCCTGGTTGGCGAGGGACAGCGTGAAGGTCGCGCCGACCGCGAGGTCCTCGCGCACCTTGATGCCGCCGCCGAACGCGAGCGAGGTCGCGGTCAGGCGATCGCCGTAGAGCTCGGGGTGGACGCTGTTCGAGAAGTACTGCTCGCGCTCGTCGTTGTAGAACGCCTTCGCGGTCGTGAACTCGCCGAGCGGGATCATCGCGAACAGCCCGAGCACGACGCGCTTCTCGAAGATCGGCGCGACGAGGCCGACCGTCTGGTACGCGCGGGTCTGATCGCCCGAGCCGCCCGCCTGGCGCGGCCGCGGCGCCAGCGTGTCGTTGCCGTGCTGCAGCCAGGCGGTCGGCAACGTCGGGTCGGAGATGCCCTGGCCGCTCGCCTCGTGGCGGAAGGACTCGGGGCCGCGGCCGTCGACGGCGGGCACGTCGCAGGCGCCGCCGCCGCACAGCTCGGACGTGGCGCGGCCGTCGACGATGACGCCGAGCTGCTGGCCGACGATGTAGACGCCGAGCGTGAAGCCGTCGGCGGCGTGGGCGAGGAGCGCGGGGTTGAAGTAGGCGGCGGCGGGCCCGCCGGCGTTCACCCGCGCGGTGAGGCCGCCCTGCCCGCTCGGGTCACCGACCAGCTCGAAGAGCGGGGACGCGGCGGCGGCCGACGGCAGCGCGGCGAGCGCCAGAGCGACGAGGACGGGACCGGGGCGCGAGTGGATCATGTTCTACTACCAGGTCATCGCGGCGAGCGTCTGGACGTTCTTGCAGGTCTGGAGCGCCGCGTCGGGGCCGCTCTCCACCACGGTGAGGTCGTCGGCGCGGGCGTAGCGGGCCCAGCCATTTCCCGCCGGCGTGGCGGTCGTCCGCAGGAGCGGCGCGGTCTGCGTCGAGATGCCTTCCTGCGAGTCCCAGACCACGGAGATGACGCCCTGGCCTCCGAACTCGGCGGCGAACGTGGGGACACGGCCGGAATGTTCGTTGTAGTCCCGCTGCGCGACGTAGCGGTTGCCCAGGCCGCTGCGCAGCGTGATCCCGTCCATGCTGTCGGTGTCCCAGTCCTCCATGCCCGGCGGCGACGTGGGCAGGGCCGGGAACTCCGACAGCGGCTTGTCCGGGTCGCCGACGTTCCACGCGCTCGTCAGGTACATCGCCTTCGCGGCGCCGCGCAGGTTGTACATGCGATCGAGCACGAACTCGCAGCTCTGCCCGTCGTTCGACAGCGTGAAGGTCCCGCCGCGGCCGGGGCCCGCCATCTCCTGCTCGGCGAGCGACCGCAGGGTCGCGTCGTCGAGCGTGACGGTCGTCGTCCCGTCGACGACGAAGCCGCAGTTGAGCGCCTTCGTCGCGGTGAAGCGGTCGCCGTCCTGCGTGAGCTCGTAATAGAACCAGTTGGTCGTGTTCTGGTTGGCGCCGAGCGCGACCGACACGGTGTGCTGCTCGGCGATCCAGCGGCCGGTCAGGTCGCACGGCCGCTCGCCGACGTCGGCGTCCGGCCCGCTCGGCCCGTCCTGCTCGCCGCTGTCCACGCCGTCGCTACCCGCGATGCCGTCCTGCTCGCATCCGCTGACCATCACCGCAACAGTCAGGACACGAAGCAGGCCGCGCATGGAAACCCCCTTGACTCGCGCGGCGGACTAGAACATGTTTCACCACGGGAGGCAAGCAGCATTCAGAAGGCAGCGTGGCTCATCGTGCTCGCGGCGGCATCGTGCCGGATCGGCGAGCACATCGCGGAGGCGCCGGTCGACGCCCTTGCCGGAGGCGCGGTCGACGCCGCCGAGGAGGTCGACGCGCCGATCGATGTGCCCGAGGGCACACCCGGGCTGACGGCGACGATCGGCGAGCGGCCGGAGGTGACGGGGAGCTGCGGGGCGCTCGACGATCGCGCCGAGCTGCAGGACCGCTTCGACCCGCCGGTGCAGCAGCAGGTGGTCACCGCGGGCTGGGACTTCGACACCGACGCCGACAGCTACAACCACGCGTCGTACGGCTTCATGCCCAACTGGGCGAGCGCCCAGTCCGGCCGCTTCAGCGTGCGCTTCCACGGCACCGTGCAGCTCGAGGCCGGCATGCACTGCTTCTCCGTCGACATCGGCGCGACCGGCACCGACATCATCAACGGGCGGAACGGCTGCGGCCAGGTGTGGCTCGCCGGCGCGACCACCGCGACCGCCGAGACTGGCTTCGAGGCGGCGACCGCCGGGCCGGCCACCGGCTGTGTCGACGTCGCGAGCGCCGGCCCGATCGAGCTCGACATCGTCTTCTGGTACTTCAACATCTTCGAGCGGGCGCGCCTGACGGTGCGCCACTGCGCCGGCGCCGGCTGCACGCCGGCGGAAGCGCTTTCCGCGATGCAGCTGCGCGCGCTTTGAGCGCAGCCAGGGGCCCCGGGCAGACCCCGGACCTGACCTGTGCCCCCGGACACCCAGCGTCACTGTTGACGCTCGCTGATCGCTCGCTAGCGCGATGCAGCTGCGGCCGCTCTGGAGGCGCGCGACTGCTCCTTGGCCTCCATGTCCATCGCCTTCAGGTAGAGGCGCGCGGCCGTGCGCACGTGCTCGATGATGTCGGTGTGGGCGTGCAACCCGGCCGACCAGCCGATGAGCGACGCGAACCAGTTCTGCTGGAGCAGCAGCGCGAGCGTCTGCTCGCGCTCGGTCGGCGGCGCCGCCGCCGCGTCGCCGTAGCTGAGCGAGCCGACGCCGCGCAGCGCGGCGATGATGAGGCCGTTCATGCGGCCCTGGTACGCGACCACGTGGCGCGCGACCTCGGGCTGGCCCGACGCCATCGCGCGCAGGACCGCGCGCGCGAAGTGCGGGCGGCGCACGAGCGCGCGCGTGAGCAGCGAGTAGAAGGCGACGAGGCGATCCTCGGCGGTGTCGCCCTTGACCGGCCCCTTCTCGAGCTTGCGCTCGAGGCGCTCGGTCTCGCGGGCGAGCGCCGCGGACAGGATGTCCTCCTTGCTGCGGAAGCGCTTGTACAGCGTGCCGAGCGCGACGCCCGCCCGGGCGGCGACGTCGCGCTGGCGGACGTTGTCGTAGCCGCCCTCCTCGGCGAGCGCGATCGCCACGTCGAAGATCCGCTCGAACATGCTGCGTTCCTTCTCGGTGGTCGGCGTGCTCATCAGTACCACTCTCGCACCCGCGTGCTGGAACGGCAAGTTCCGCTTGCGCGTTCCAACTAGAACATGTTCTATTTGCGTCACACATGTGGTTTCGCAAGGCGCAAAAATGGCAGGTCGAGGTGGACGTCGTCGTCATCGGCAGCGGCGCCGCCGGCGCCGTGGCGGCGCTGGCCGCCCACGCCGGCAAGGCGAAGGTCGCCGTCCTCGAGAAGACCGATCGCTTCGGCGGGACCACGGCGGTGTCGGGCGGCGTCGTGTGGGTGCCGTGCAACCAGCACATGGCCGAGGTCGGCATCGCCGACTCCTTCGAGGACGCGCTCGGTTACGTCACCCACTTGACCGACGGCAAGAGCGACCCGGCGATGGTCCGCCGCTACCTCGAGATCGCGCCGGAGATGATCGACTTCGTCGAGGGCGCGACGCCGATCGCGTTCAAGGCCCTCGGTCGCTACCCGGACTACCACCCCGAGTTCCCCGGCGGACGCCCGGGCGGGCGCTCGCTCGATCCCGGCCTCTTCGACACCAACCTCCTCGGACCATGGAAGGACAAGCTCCGCCGCTCGCCGGTCTTCGGCATGACCGCGATGTCGGTCAGCGAGGCGACCGACTGGGGCGTCTTCTCCAAGCCGTCGGCCCTGCCCTTCGGGCTCCTCGCCAAGCGCTTCAAGCAGGGCCTCGTCTGCTACGGCGGCGCGCTCTCCGGTGGGCTCCTGAAGGCGCTCCTCGATCGCAGCATCGAGCCGATGCTGTCGACCGCGGCCGACGAGCTCGTCGTCGAGGAGGATCGCGTCGTCGGCGTGCGCGCCCGCCAGGGCGACAAGGAGGTCCTCATCGGGGCCCGGCGCGGCGTCGTGCTCGCGAGCGGCGGCTTCGAGTGGAACGCGGATCTCTGCCGGCGCTTCCTCGGCGGGCCGCTCACGCACCCGAACAGCCCGCCCGGCAACGAGGGCGACGGCCTCAAGATGGCGATGTCGCTCGGCGCCGACCTCGGCAACATGAGCGAGGCGTGGTGGTGCCCGTCGCTGATGGTGCCCGGCGAGGAGTACGACAAGCGGCCACTCCACCGCGGCGACTTCGCGACGCGGTCCCTGCCGCACTCGGTGATCGTCAACCGCAAGGGCCAGCGCTTCGTCAACGAGGCGCACAACTACAACGATCTGATGAAGGCGTTCTTCGCCTTCGATCCGGTCGCGTACGAGCGCACGAACCTGCCGGCGTGGATCGTGATCGACCAGCAGTACCTCGAGCGCTACGCGCTCCTCACGTACGTGCCGGGGATGCCGGTGCCGGAGTGGCTGGTCAAGGCCGACACCCTCGACGAGCTCGCCGCGCAGATCGGCGTCGACGCGCGCGGGCTCGCGGCGACGATCGCGCGCTTCAACCGGGCGGCGGTCGAGGGCGTCGATCCCGACTTCCACCGCGGCGAGAGCGTCTACGATCACTTCTACGGCGATCCCGACCACCAGCCGAACCCCAACCTCGGCACGATCGAGAAGGCGCCGTTCTACGCGATCCAGGTGCACGCCGGCGCGATCGGGACCAAGGGCGGCGCGCGCACCGACGGCGACGCGCGCGTCCTGCGCCCCGACGGCACGCCGATCGCCGGGCTCTACGCCGCCGGCAACGTGATGGCGGGCGTCACCGGCGCCGGTTACCCGGGCGCCGGCGCGACGATCGGCGCGGCGATGACGTTCGGCTACCTCGCCGGCCGGCACGCCGCCCAGAGGAGCGTGTGATGCCCGAGGTCGAGTACACGACCAAGATGGCGCTGTCCCGCGCGCTCGTGTGGGACTTCGTGAAGGACATGAACAACTGGGCGCCGATGCTCACCGGCTACCAGAAGCACGAGATCATCGACGACACCGACTCGATCTGGACGCTCAAGGGCGACGTCGGGATCCTGTCGCGGATGGTGCGCCTCAAGGCCCACGTGACCGAGTGGGTCGACGGTGACCGCGTCGCCTTCACCCTCGAGGGGCTGAACGAGAAGGTCGACGGCGGCGGGCTCCTGGTGATGGCGGACGTGCAGCGCGACGCGCCGCCGCCTCCGCCGCCGAAGAAGCGCTGGTTCGGGCGCCGCTTCCTCGACTGGCTCGCGCGCAGGATGTTCCGCCGCATGCACGGCGACGGGCCCAGGCGGCTCGCGGCGCCGGCGGCGGCCGAGGGCGGCACGCAGCTCACGTTCACGCTGCGCATGGAGGCCGGCGGCCCGACGGGCCCGCTGGTGAACGCGATGCTCGGTCCGGCGCTGCTGCCGGCCGCCGAGGACCTCGCCAACAAGATCGCCGCGCACCTCGAGCGCGAGCACCTGGGTGGCGCCGCCACCGCCGCGTCCGAAGTCGCGGCATGAGCGCGGCCATGACGATCGGCGAGCTCCTCGAGCGCGCCGCGCGCGAGCGCCCCGACGACGTCGCGGTCGCCGACGGCGCCACCGTGCTCACGACGGCGCAGCTGCGCGAGCGCGCCCTCGCCTTCGCGCGCGGGCTCGTCGCCTGCGGCGTCACGAAGGGCGTCGCCGTCGGCATCTGGGCGCCCAACGGCTGGCCGTGGATCGTCGCCGCGCTCGGGGCGCACACGCTCGGCGCGATCGTCGTCCCCATCAACACGCGCTACAAGGGCGCGGAGGCCGCCCACGTCCTCGAGCGCAGCCGCGCCCGCGTGCTCGTCACCGTCGACGGCTTCCTCGGCGCCTCCTACCCGGCGATGCTGCGCGACGCGGGCGTTGCCTTGCCCGCCCTCGAGACCATCGTCACGTTCGCCCCGAGCGAGCGAAGCGAGTCGAAGGGCGAGCGGAGCTGGGACGACTTCCTCGCCGGCGGCGAGCGCGTCTCCCCCGACGAGGTCGCGCGCATCGCCGCCACCGTCACGCCCGACGACGTCGGCGACATCATGTTCACCTCGGGCACGACCGGCCGCCCCAAGGCCGTCCCGGCGACGCACGCCCAGTCGCTGCGGGTCTTCGCCGACTGGGGCGCGCTCGTCGGCCTGCGCCGCGGCGACCGCTACCTGGTGGTCGCGCCGTTCTTCCACACGTTCGGCTACAAGGCTGGCTGGCTCGCCGCGCTCCAGGTCGGCGCGGTCGTCCACCCGCAGGCGCAGTTCGACGTCGAGCAGGTGATGGCGCGCATCGCCGCCGAGCGCATCACCGTGTTGCCCGGGCCGCCCACGCTGTACATGTCACTCCTGAACCACCCCGGACGTGCGGCCGCCGATCTCTCGTCGTTGCGCCTCGCGGTCACCGGCGCGGCGTGCGTGCCCGTCGAGCTCGTGCGCCGCATGCGCAGCGACCTCGGCTTCGCGACCGTGCTCACCGGCTACGGGCTCACGGAGACGACCGGGTGCGCCACCCTCTGCCGCGACGGCGACGACGCCGAGACCGTCGCCACCACCTCGGGCCGCGCCATGCCCGGCGTCGAGGTCGCGATCGTCGACGACGCCGGGCAGCCGCAGCCCGCGGGCGCCGCCGGCGAGGTCGTCGTCCGCGGCTACAACGTGATGCGCGGCTACGTCGACGACGAGGCCGCGACCGCCGAGACCATCGACCACGCCGGCTGGCTGCGCACGGGCGACATCGGCGTCCTCGACGATCGCGGCTACCTGCGCATCACCGATCGCAAGAAGGACATGTTCATCGTGGGCGGCTTCAACGCCTACCCCGCCGAGATCGAGGCCGTCCTGGTGCAGCACCCCGCGATCGGCCAGGTCGCCGTCGTCGGCGCCCCCGACGAGCGCCTCGGCGAGGTCGGCGTCGCGTTCGTCGTCGCCCGCCCGGGCACCGCGCCATCCGAGCCCGAGCTCGTCGCGTGGGCGCGAGATCGCATGGCGAACTTCAAGGTGCCGCGTCGGTTCGAGATCGTCGGCGCGCTCCCCCTCAACGCGTCCGGCAAGGTGCTGAAGGACGAGCTGCGCACGCGAGCTCGCGCGCGTCGCTGAGCTGGCCGGGCCCTTGCAGCGTGGTGGGGTCACCATGCGCTGGGATCGCAGTCATACGAGCCCCGACCTCGAGGACCGCCGCGCGTTCGGCCCCGCGCGCGGCGCGCGTCTCGGCGGCGGCAACCTGTTCGGCATCTTCGCCCTCCTCTCCCGGTTCGGCTGGAAGGGGATCCTGATCGGCCTCGTCGTCGGCGGCCTCTTGATGTTCGGCGGCAACCTCTGCGCCGGCGGCGGCGGCATGGACCCCCAGCGCTCGCGCAGCGTGACCGACACGCGCGACACCGCCGAGGACGAGCTCGTGCGCTTCGTCGGCTTCGTCTTCGACGACGTCCAGACCTTCTGGCAGCGCGAGGTCCCCGGCTACGACAGGGCGCGCATCGTCGTCTTCCGCGGCGCCGTGGATTCGGCGTGCGGCACGACGTCGTCGGCGGTCGGCCCGTTCTACTGCCCGCTCGATCACAAGGCGTACATCGACCTCGGCTTCTACCGCGAGCTCGAGCGCCGCTTCGGCGCGCCCGGCGACTTCGCGCAGGCGTACGTCATCGCGCACGAGCTCGGGCACCACCTGCAGAACCAGGCCGGCGTGCTCGGCCGCACCGGCACCGACTCCGTCGACACCGAGCTCCAGGCCGACTGCCTCGCCGGCGCGTGGGCGGCGAGCGCGCGGAAGCGCCAGCTGCTCGAGATGGGCGACTTCGAGGAAGCGCTCGGCGCGGCGGCGGCGATCGGGGACGACACCATCCAGAAGAAGACCCAGGGCTACATCCAGCCCGAGACCTGGACCCACGGCTCGTCGCGCCAGCGCGTCGCCGCGTTCCGCACGGGCTTCGAGGGCGGCAGCGCCCGCGCCTGCGGCCTCTGACGTGCCCCTCAGAGATCGAGATCGGCCGAGCGGTACGACATCGCGATCATCATCAGCATCACCGTGACGACGACGAGCTTGTTGGGCCCGGCGAGCGCCGCCGCCACGGCCCCGAAGCCGACGAACGACGCGCTCACCGTCATGATCAGCGTGGCTACGAGTGCGTCGACCATACCCGTAACCAGAGCACCCTCCGTGCCATCTCGCACCGAGACCTCGTCGGCGCCGTGACGCGCCCCGCAACCGACTTGCGCGCACGACTTGCGTGCGTTCCCGCGCACCGCGCCAAGCCGGCACGGACACAGGCCGTTCTCCCGCCCTTGCCGCGCTCAGGTGCCCCAGACCCGGGCCGGCGCGGCCGCGCGCGCGAGCAGGTCGGTCATCACGCCGTCGAGCTCGCGGGCGTCCCAGCGCGCGCCGCGGTCGACCT
>JAIOII010001334.1 GCA_019912685.1 Kofleriaceae bacterium | reverse complement strand
GCTCGGCGAGCTGCGCGAGGCCGGCGTCGTCGCCCACGGCGAGGCCGGCTACGCGCTGACCCCCGACGGCGGCGCGCTGCTCGAGAAGCTGGCCCCGCTCCACGCGTGGGCCGAGGCGTGGGCGCGCCGCACGGCGCGGGCGCCGGAGGTCAGGTCAGGCCGACGAACGACTTGATCTCGAACGCGGTGTCCTCCTCGCGGTCCTGCATCGGGCGCACGCGCCACGAGCGCGCCGCGCCGCAGGCGCCGCACACGTCGATGTCGCGGCCGCCGCCCTTGCCGCGGAGGACCCACACCTCGACCGCGCGCTCCTTGCACTTCGGGCACTCGTGCGGCAGCGGATCGTCGAGCTTGAAGCCCTTCTTGGCGAGGGCGCGCCGGATGTCGTCGTGCGAGCTCATCGCGCCGAGTATCGCACGCGCGACCGCTCGGTGTCGTACCCCTGCGGTACCAGCGAGTACATGGCTCGCACCGTGCATCAGATCCTGGGCTTGCTCGGCACCAAGGACCCGGCCGCCGTCTCGGTCTATCGCCTGCCGCTCGTGCCGCCTCCGCAGGCGACGCAGGTCGGCAGCGACGCCATCGACCGCGCCGAGGCGTGGGTCGACGTCTGGGGCGCCGACTTCGGGCGCCTCACGGCGTCGGTGACCTCCGCCGAGAAGGACGCGCTGGTCGCGGCCGGCGCGCGCGAGAGCACGACCCGTTAATCGCCGGTCTCGCCGGCCATCTGATCGCGCAGCGCCGCGAACGCCCCGAAGCCGTGGGCGCGCAGGCGCGGCGTGAGCGTCGCCATCCCGCAGCGCAGCTCGTAGGCTGCGAGGTGCTCGGGGTTGTGGAAGTAGCGCAGGATCACCGTCGGGCCGGCCAGCGGATCGATCTCCATCGCGTACAGGCGGAAGCCGGCGCGCAGCTTGGCGATGATCACGGCGTTGTTGCTCGGCGCGTGCTCGCTCGTGAGCGTGTCGAAGCCGAGCGCGCGCGTGTACGCGATCGTGCCGCGCAGGATCTCGCCGTAGATGCCGCGGCGGCGGAAGTCGGTGTGCACGTTCGTGTGCCACATGCGGTACATGCCGTCGGTCTTCTGCTCGCCGGAGAACATGGCGACGAGCTGCCCGCCCGCGCGCACCACGGTGAAGTCGCGCAGCGGGTCGCCGCCGCGGAGCGCCGCCAGCTGCGCCTGCTTGTCCTTCTCCTCGGCGGTACGCAGGGCGTACAGCTCGAAGAACACCTCCGGCGGGAAGTGCGCGCGCAGCTCGGCCTCGTGCAGCTTCCAGTACGTGGGCGCGTCGGGCAGGCGCTGGAGCTCGTAGCCGGCGTCGCGCAGCGGCCGGAAGTGCTCGTCGAAGAGGGCGCGGGCGTGGCTCCAGCGATCCATGGCGCGGTTGTACCGCGGTTCAGTCGATCGCCTTCTCGACGATCGGCACCATCTTCTCGACGAGCTTCGCGAACGCGACGACGTCGAGGTCCTCCTGCGTCGCGTACGACACGATCACGTCCTCGTTCCCGCGCCGCCACGTCGCGCGGAAGTGCTTCCGGTAGCCGACGCCGTTCAAGGAGCGCATCGCCGACTCCTCGTAGCCCACGGTGACGCCGCGGACCGTCACGTGCGGCATCGCCGACAGCTTCGCCGCGTGCTCCTGCGACGCGCCCGCGCGCGTGACGTCGAGGTCGTACGCGTGGTCGGTCTTGTAGACCTTGTCGAGCTCGCCCTTCACCGTGCGCGCGACCCCGACCGCGTCGCGGCCGGTCGCGTACGCGCTGCGCCCCGCGCTCTCGACGGTGCGGCCGGCGCTGCGCGCCTTGTCCTCCGCCGTACGCGCCGCGCTCTCCGCCTGGGCGCGTTCGTCCTTGCAGCCCGCGAGACACACCATCAGCGAGAGCACCAGAATCCGCATCAGCGCCATCCTCGCACGAGGCGGCTTGTGCGTGCTCGGCGCCGCGGCCATCCTCGCGGCATGCCACCTCTTGCCGCGTCCAATCCGCTCGTCGACGACCGCGACGTCGAGCTGCTCCTCGACGACGTCTTCGATCTGCCCGGGCTCACGCGGCTGCCGTACTTCGCCGATCACGATCGCCAGACGTTCCTGGCCGTCATCGACAGCGCGCGGCGGCTGGCGCGCGCAGAGCTCTATCCGGCGTACCGGCCGATGGACGAGCAGCCGGCGCGCCTCGAGGGCGGCCGCGTCGTCGTCCATCCGCGCCTGCGCGAGCTGTGGCCGAAGATGATCGAGCTCGGGCTCACCGCGGCGCCGCGCCCGCACGACGTCGGCGGCCAGCAGGTGCCGCTCTCGGTCACGACGCTGGCCACCGCGTACCTCATGGCCGCCAACCTCTCCGCGTACGGCTACGTCGGCCTCACGCAGGGGGCCGCCCACTTGCTCGAGGCGTTCGGCGACGAGCATCTGCGCGCCACGTACATGCGCCGCATGTACGCCGGCGAGTGGAGCGGCACGATGGCGCTCACCGAGCCGCAGGCCGGGTCGAGCCTCTCCGACGTCGCCGCCACCGCGACGCCGACCGACGCCGCCGACGGCCACTACCTCCTCGCCGGCGCCAAGATCTTCATCTCCGGCGGCGATCACGACCTCACCGACAACATCGTGCACATGACGCTCGCGCGCCTCCGCGGCGCGCCCGCCGGCATCAAGGGCGTCTCGCTCTTCTGCGTGCCGCGTCGCCGCATGGAGGCCGGGCGCCTCGTCGACAACGACGTCGCGGTCACCGGCCTCATCCACAAGATCGGCTGGCGCGGCCTGCCGAGCCTGGCCCTGGCCTACGGCGAGCGCGGCGACTGCCACGGCTGGCTCGTCGGCGAGCCGCACAAGGGCATCTCGTACATGTTCCAGATGATGAACGAGGCCCGCATCATGGTCGGCCTGAACGGCGTGGCGACGGCGTCGGTCGCCTACCACGAGTCGCTCGCCTACGCGCGCACGCGCCCGCAGGGCCGCCCGATCGCCGCCAAGGATCCGACGACGCCGCAGGTCGCGATCACGCGCCACGCCGACGTGCGCCGCATGCTCCTGCGCCAGAAGGCGATCGTCGAGGGCGGCCTCTGCCTGCTCGTGCGCGCCTCGCGCTACGCTGACCTCGCCGCGCACGGCGACGACGCGACGGCGCGCGAGCGCGCGCGCCTGCTGCTCGATCTGCTCACGCCGGTCGCGAAGTCGTTCCCCGCCGAGCGCGGCTTCGAGGCCAACGCGCTGGCGCTCCAGCTCCACGGGGGCTACGGCTACTCGAGCGAGTACCTGCCCGAGGCGTGGCTGCGCGACCAGAAGCTCAACTCGATCCACGAGGGCACGACCGGCATCCAGGCGATGGACCTGCTCGGCCGCCGCGCCGTCGCCGGCGGCGACGTAGCAGAAGACGGCGTGCTGGACCACCAGACTGAACTGCGAGCGCCAGAGAAAGTCCTTCGTGATCTGGTCAGCCAGTTGCTTGGCCGTGCCATCGCGGGGCAGGTTGCCCTGGTCGGCGTCACAGAACGGCCAGCGGTAGATCCAGCTCGCCAGCAGGCGGAAGTCGTCCTCGCGGATGGCTGTGTCGGGATTGGCCGCCAGCGCCAGGCTCGGCTGACTCAGCGCCTGTTGCAGCGCGGCGGTGAGCACGTTGTCGCCGACGACTGCCGGATC
>JAIOII010001333.1 GCA_019912685.1 Kofleriaceae bacterium | reverse complement strand
CGCCAACAACCTCGTGGCAATCGCGGCGGCGGCGTAGCCGCCGGAGCGGACGACTCGGCCACCCCGCTGCCCTCAGCCCGATGGGAACGGACCGTCCGGCGACGAGGTTTTGCACCGCAATCTAGCTACTTCGCGCCGGCGGCGACGAGCAGCGCCGCGATGTCGTCGCGGCCCGCGCCCTGCGCCAGCGCGAGCGGCGTCTCGCCGCGCGCGTTCGCCAGGTTGACGAGCTTCGCCACGGCGGCCGGCTTCTGGAAGTCGAGCGCCGCCCGGTCGAGGAGGGCCTTCATCACGGCCGGCGAGCCGAAGACCGCGGCGTAGTGAAGCGGTCCGCTCTCCTCGTGGTCGCGCGCGAGGTCGGCGCCCCTGCGAGAGAGAACGTGCAGGACGAGCGGCTCGTTGCCGCTCAGGATCGCGCGGACGAGCAGGGTGCGTCCGCGTCCGTCGCGCGCCGGGATCGGTGCCCTGGCGTCGGCGAGGAGCCGGACCGCGACGTCTCCGTGACACGCCGTCGGTCGGGTCAGGCCGTGCGGGCCTCGCCCCTGCCCGCAGGCGAGCGCGAAGTCGATCGCGGCGCGGCCGTCGGCGGTGCGCGCCTGGAGCTTCGCCCCGCGCGCGAGCAGGAGCTCGACCCACGGCACGCTCCCGGCGCCGGCGGCGGCCATGAGCGCGGTGACCCCGTCCTTGCCGGCGTGATCGACCGGGACCTTCGCCGCGAGGAAGCGCTCGAGCACCGTCTTCGCCGCGATCGCGCCCTCGTCGGGCGGGACGGCGAGGAGCAGGTGGAGGACGGTCTCGCCCCTGGTGGCGACATGGCGCGGGTCGGCGCCGCGCGCGAGCAGGCGGTCGACCAGCGCGTGGTGTGCGCCGCTGACCGCGGTGAGGAGCGGGGTGAAGCCGCGGCTGTCCTGCGCGTCGAGCGGCGCGCCGCCGTCGAGCAGCACGTCGACGACGTCGTACGCGCCCTTGGCGATCGCCATGTGGAGCGGCGTGTGCTTGCCCGGACCCCAGCCGATCCGCGGGTCGGCCTTCTCGCGCAGCAGGAGCTTCACGACCTCCGCCGACGGCGTCTTCGGGAAGTAGATCGCGAATTCGAGCACCTGGTTCAGGTTGAAGAAGCGATCGGCCTTCCGCGCGTGCGGCAGGAGCCACTCGACGAGCGGGGCATGGCCGGCCTTCGCCGCGGCGGTGAGCGCGAGGTCGGCGCGCGGCGCGCCGCGCTCGACGAGGCGCTGCGCGATCTCGACGTGCCCGCCCGTCGCCGCGTGCTCGAGCGCCTTCGCGGTCGCCTCGGCGCCGGCGGCGAGGAGCGCGTCGGTCGCGGCGAGGTCGCCCTTCTTCGCCGCGACCTCGATCGCGCGCATGCCCGCGGTCGGGCTCCTCACGTCGCCGTCGAACGCGTCGACGTCCCGCGGCTTCGCCTTCTTCAGCAGCCTGGCGAGCTTCGCCGCGTCGCCCTGATCGACGGCGACGACGATCGGCGGTCGCTTGCCGGCGAACGCCGGCGCGGTCAGCGCCGTGAGGACGAGCGCGATCGCGGCTGCGGACACGAGGAACCTACGTACGCCCATCCTCCGATCATGCCGCGGATCGAGGGGGCGCTCGGTGCGGCGGTGGGTCGCAGCGGGTCAGCGCGGGTCAGCGTGCCTTGAGCGTCGGCGCGCGCATCTGCTCGAGCTGGGCGGCGTGGACGCCGGCGCCGAGGCAGACGGCGTAGTCGGGCGGCACGCCGATGACGGGCGCGCTGCCGAAGAAGCGCGCGAGCTCGTCACGGATGATCGGGATGTGGGTCGTGCCGCCCGAGAGGTACACGGCCGAGAGGTGCTCGGGGCCGAGGCCCGCCATCGTGAGCGCCTGCAGGCAGGTGTTGAGCGAGCGCTCGACCAGCGGCTGCCAGATGCGCTCGACCTGCGGGCGCTTGAGCCGCGCGCGCAGATCGGTCGGTCCCGCCGCGGTGCGCATGACCTCGGGGACGATCACCATCGTCTCCTCGACCGCGGACAGCTCGCACTTGGCCCGCTCGATCGCGAAGAGGAGCTCTTGCCACTCGACGGCGCGCTGGCGCAGGTCGACGTTGTTGGCGCGCCAGAACAGGTTGGCGACGGCGTCGGCGATGCTGAGGTCGAAGTCGTCGCCGCCGAGCCAGCTGTCGCCGGCGGTCGAGAGGACCTTGAAGTCGCCGCCGGTCGCGTCGACGACCGAGAAGTCGAACGTGCCGCCGCCGAAGTCGTAGACGCCGACGAGGCCGCCGAACTCGGGGCGGAAGCGATTGGCGAGCGCGGCGGCGCTCGGCTCGTCGATGACGTCGATCACCTCGAGGTGGGCGAGGTGCGCGGCGCGCTTGAGGAGGTCGATGCGCTCGGGGCCGAAGCTGACCGGCGCGGTGAGCACCGCGTGGTTGATCTCCTGCCGGAGCGCGCGCTCGGCGGCGACGCGCGCCGCCGCGAGCAGGTGGCCGCACAGCTGCGGGATCGCGAGCGGCTCGTCCCACATCTCGACGAGGATGTCGCCGTTCGGGCCGACGAGGTGGTGGAAGCCGGCGGTCGCGAGCTGACCCTGGATCTCCTTGTCGTCGCCGCGGCGCCCGAGCAGGCGCTTGGCCGACGCGATCGCGTGGCGCGGGTCCTTGGCGAGCCGATCGCGCGCGGGCTCGCCGACGATCACCTCGCCGCGGCGCGGGAACGCGACCACCGACGGCATCGAGCGCGAGCCGCTCGGGAACGGCAGCACGTGGACGCGCCCGTCGATCGCCGCCGACACCGAGACGTACGTCGTGCCCAGATCGATGCCGATGACCGGCGTCACCGTGCGGTGCTGGCCGGAGCCGCGGGCGAAGCGAACCGGCGTCTCGGTCGCCGCCGCCGGGCCCGGCACGGCGGCGCGCGCCTCCTCGAGCAGGAGGTTGTAGCGGATGCGCTGGGGATCGCCCATCGGGGCGAACTGGATGCAGAGACCGGGCACGCGCCCCTGGCCGCTCACCGTCGCGACGATCTTGCCGTCGAGGCGCAGCCGGCTGCGATCGGGCAGCACGAGCTCGAACGCGGCGCGCTCGCCGACGTTCGCCGTGAGCTCGGTGGCCACGAACATGCCGCCGGAGCCGACCTGTCGCGTCGCCAGCTCCATCGTGTCCTGCCAGGTCTCGCAGCGCATGCGGAGCGGCGCGCTGTACGCGTAGCGCGGCGACCGCCGGCGCTGGCGCTGCTTGGCGGCGCTGTCGCCGCCGACGACGGTGCGCTGATCGACCAGGGTCTTGATCGCCTGCGACGACGCCTCGAAGACCTTGGTGAGCAGCTCGGCGTACGAGCCCAGCCGCTTGCCGAAGAAGCGATCGGGGTGGAACTCCTTGGCGAGCGCGTAGTAGGCGCGCTTGAGCTCGATGCGATCGGCGCCCTTCGACACGCCGAGCAGCTCGAGCACGCGCCGCTCGCGCAGGAGCGCGGTCGCGTGGAGGATGCGTCGCTTGGTCGGCGGATCGAGCTCGACGTCCTCGGCGAGCAGCCGCTGCTCCTCGAGCTCGGCGGGCGTGGGCGGGCGCGCCGCGTCGGGCGGCGGCGCCGGATCGGCGAGCTGGAACGCGCCCCAGCGGTGCAGATCGAGCAGCGCGGCCAGCGCGCGCTCCGAGCCGAGCCGACCCCACGTGCTGATCAGCTCGAGCACGGTCGCGGTGCCGTCGATGTCGTCGAGCAAGGCGCCGTGATCGGAGCCGAAGCCCGGCTCGCGGCGCGGATCCACGGACGGATCGCGGAGCACACGTCGCTGGAGGATCGACAGATCTTCCAGGGGCCCGCGCGACATCGCTGCAATTTAACACAAGCGCAAACACGCTCACTACGGATCTTTCTGGCAGACGCCAACGACCGGGCGAAGCCGGGAAGCCTTGCAACGCGCTGATCGACCACGCATACCGAGGCATGGGCTCGCGCCATCGAATCGTCGTCACCGCCGCGATCGCCCTGGCGCTGGGCGCGACCCCTGCCACGGCTTCGACGTTTCGTGCCGAGCGCGTGATCATCGTCGGCCGCGCCGCCGAAGGGGCGGCGTGGACCGACGCGCCGACCGAGGCCCGCGCCGGCGCCGGCGCCGAGCTCGCGATCGTGATCGTCGGGCGCGAGGGCCGGCGCCGCGTGATCGTGGCGGACCGTGCACTTGCGACCGTGAAGCTCGGCGGTCGCACGGTCGAGGCGGCCGAGCGGCGCGACCTCGCCGAGGTCGGCCCCGTCCGCGTGCAGTGGTCGACGGTCGAGCCCCACGGCTTCCGCGCCGGCGACGCCGAGAATGGTGCGACCAGTGCCTTCTACTCGAACGTCTCGACCGAACCCCGCGATTTCGGCCGCTGGCTGGGCTACGACCGGATCGACTACTTCGAGCGGGTGATCGTCGCCTGGTCCGACGCTCCCGAGGCCCGCCGCATCCCGGCCGCGGTGACGTCGGGCGAGCCGGGGGCCGTGCAGCTCGCCGGCCTCGGCACGGTCCGCTACAAGGTCGAGGTCGAGCTCGACGGACGGCGGCTGGCGACGCCGGGTGTGGAGAGCACGGACCGCTTCGGCCTGACGCGCGCGGTGCACCGCGTGTCGCTCCGCCAGGGCGACGACTTCATGGGCTGGCTCGCCGCGTACCTGCTCGTCCCGGAGGTGTTCGGCTCGGCGGGCGGCGGCGCCAACCACCAGACGGAGCGCTTCACCGGCGCCGACTGCGCCGACGTGATGGTGGGCGCGATGCGGCGCGCCGGGCGCACGGACGTCGCGTACACGAACGTCGCGGGGCTGCCGCGCTACGCGACCGTCGTCGCGGCGCCCGTCGTGCTCGACGACGACGGCATGCCGCCGGCGCCGGTGTCCGGCATCCGCCGCGGCGATCTCGTGCGCATCGACTACGGCGGCGCGCTCACCGGGCACACGCCGCGGAGCTGGGATCACGTCGCCGCGGTGTGGGAGGATCGCAGCGATCCGCGCGGGCCGCACGACGGCAAGGCCGACGGTCAGCTCGACGGCTTCGACCTCGTCATCCACATGGGCCATCCGCGGCTCGTCATCGAGCCGCTCGCGGCGCAGTCGCCGGCGACGATCGACGTGCTGCGGTGGAAGCCGAAGCGCTGATCATTGCATGCGGATGCGGACGAAGCGGCCGCCGGCGTCGGGCGTGACGTCGACGGGCGTGCCGAGGCCCGGCAGCTCGGGGAGCGAGAGCGCGGCGCCCGAGAGCAGGGACGTCGCCGCCCTGCCGATCTTGGTCGCGAGGACCGTCTCGAGCAGGTCGTCGGTGCCGTCGTAGAGCTCGTCGAGCACGTGCGCGGTCGCCTCGCTGCCGACGACGGTCGGCACGAGCTTGCCGTCGACGGGCACGAGCTCGAGATCGAGGCGCAGGACGGCGCCGACGCGGAAGAGGCGCTCCTCGCCGACGACGAGGTCGAGCATCAGGTCGCCGAGCTCGACCTTCACGTCGCCGGCGCCGCCCGGCGTCGCGCGCACGTACGGCGGCAGCTCGCCGTCGAGGTTCACGAGCGCCTTCGTGCCCGACGGATAACGCAGCCCGAGCTCCGGCGCGACGAGCGCGAGCACGTCGGTCTCGACCTCCTCGACCGCCGGCTTCGCGAGGCCGCCGTCCTGCCACGCCGCGAAGAGCAGCTGGGCGACGAGGTTGCCGTCGAGGAGCAGCTCGCCCGCGGCGGGGGTCGGTAC
>JAIOII010001332.1 GCA_019912685.1 Kofleriaceae bacterium | reverse complement strand
ACGCCGCCCCGCGCCGCGTCGCCGGCACCGGGCTCGGCCTCGGCATCTCGCGCGCCGTCGTCGAGGCGCACGGCGGCCGCATCTGGGTCGAGTCGAGCGCCGAGGGCACGAAGTTCGTCTTCACCCTGCCCGCGCAGACCGCGGAGGTGGTCGAGCCGCGCAGCGAGCCGGTGCAGCGCCCGACGACCGACGCGGTGCGCGCGCTCGTCGTCGACGACGACCCGCACTCCGCGTACCTGCTCAAGGGCCTGCTCATGGCGGCCGGCCACGACGTCACGGTGACCAGCGACGCCGACGGCGCGCTCGCCGCGGCGCGCGCCGAGCCGATGGCGCTCATCATCGTCGGGGCGCAGACGCCCGAGGCCGCGCCCCTCATCTCGATCCTCGAGCACGATCCCGAGACCAGGAACGCCGCGGTGCTCGCGCTCGCCGAGCCGGCGCTCCACGCCGAGCTCCTGTCCGCCGGCGCCGACGAGTGTCTCGAGCGGCCGGTGCAGCCGGCGGCGTTCCACGAGGTGTGCGCCCGCGTGCTGATCGAGGCGGGCCGGCGCGAGGCGCAGCGCATCCTCGTCGTCGACGACGACGCCTCGGTGCGCGCGATCTGCCGCGAGATCCTGACCCAGGCCGGCTACGCGGTGCGCGACGTCGGCAGCTCCGACACCGCGCTGTCCGAGGCGCGCCGCTTCCGCCCCGATCTCGTGCTCCTCGACGTGATGATGCCGGTGCAGGACGGGTTCACCACCGCCGAGCGCCTGCGCGCCGACGCCTCGACCGGGATGACGCCGATCATCTTCCTCTCCGCCAAGGGCGAGACCGCCGACAAGGTGCGCGCCTTCCGCTCCGGCGCCGAGGACTACGTGGTGAAGCCGTTCGACGCCGTCGAGCTCGTCGCGCGCGTCGGCAAGGCGCTCGCCCGCCAGGCGCGCGAGCTCGGCGCGTCGCCGACGACGCAGCTGCCGGGCGCCGACGCGATCACCGCCGAGGTCGAGCGCCGCATCCACGAGGGCGACCGACGCGCCGTGTGCGCGTACCTCGACCTCGACAACTTCAAGGCGTTCAACGACCACTTCGGCGTGGCCCGCGCCGACGCCGTCATCCGCCAGACCGGCGACCTCATGCGCGAGGTCGTGACCCAGCTCGGCGGCGCCGGCGACTTCATCGGCCACATCGCCGGCGACGACTTCGTGATGGTGCTCGACGGCGACCGCGCCGACGCCGTCTGCCGCGCGTTCCTGCAGCGCTTCGATCGCCTGATCCCGCTCTACTACGATCGCGACGACCGGCGCCGCGGCCACATCCAGGCGCAGGACCGCTACGGCGTCGAGCGCCAGTTCCCGATCATGTCGGTGTCGATCGCCGCGGTCAGCCTCCAGGGCATGGAGTCCTTCGCCGACGTCGCGGCGGCCGCCGCCTCCATGAAGGCCACGGCCAAGGCCGTGCCCTCGTCCGCCTACGTCCGCGACGGCACGATCATCGTCCCGCCGCGCTGATCGCGCGCGGGTTCATTCGCCGAGCTCGATGCCGATCGCGCGCGCCGTCTTCGCCAGCTCCCCGGCCGGATCGACCAGCTTGAGCTTCTTCACCGCCTTCGCGATCGGCTTGGCCACGAGCCGGTGGTTCTCGAGCGCCGCGACGTGCCCGAACTGCCCCTCCGCGATCAGGTCCACGGCCTTCACGCCGAAGCGCGTCGCCAGCTCGCGATCGAACGCGCACGGCGTGCCGCCGCGCTGGATGTGGCCGAGCACGGTCGTGCGCACCTCGTAGTCGGTGCGCGCCTCGATCATCTGGGCCAGCCGCTCGCCGGCGCCGCCGAGCTTGTCCTGCTTGGTCGCGTCGCCCTTCACCGCGACGGCGTAGTCGCCGCCCTTCGGCTTCGCGCCCTCCGCGCACACGACGATCGAGAACGGCACGCCGCGCGCCGACCGCCGGTTGAAGCACGAGATGACCTTGTCGATGTCGTACTCGATCTCGGGGATGAGGACGGCGTGGGCGGCGCCGGCCAGGCCCGCGGTCAGGGCGATCCAGCCGGCGTAGCGGCCCATGACCTCGACGATCATGATGCGCTCGTGGCTCTCCGCGGTCGTCGCGAGCCGCCCCAGCGCATCGACGACCACCTCGACCGCGGTCTGGAACCCGATCGTGTACTCGGTCGCCTCGAGATCGTTGTCGATCGTCTTGGGCACGCCGACGATGCGACTCGCGCCCTTCTCGATGAACTTCTGACCGAACGACATCGTCCCGTCGCCGCCGACGACGACGAGCCCCTGCAGATCGAGGCGATCGAGGTTCGCCATGCAGATCTTCGAGACGTCGTGGATCTCGACGCGCCCGTCGGGGAGCTTGAGCGGATAGGCGAACGGGTTGGCGCGGTTCGACGAGCCGAGCATCGTGCCGCCGCGCGGCAGGATCGTCGCGACCCGGGCCGGGTCGAGGTCGACGTACTGCTGCTCGTACAGGCCCTCGAACCCGTTCCGGATCCCGATCGTCTCCCAGCCGAACGTGTTGTACGCGTGGAGCGTCACCGCCCGGATGACGCCGTTCAGGCCCGGGCAATCGCCGCCGCCGGTGAGGATGCCGATGCGCTTGCTCATCGCGCCAGAGTATGCCGAACGAAGTCTTCGCTTGCACTGTCAGAGGGCATGCGCAGAATGCACATCGAGATGCCCATCGTGTCAGGCCTCCGTGTCGTTCGCTCAGCCGTTCACGGGTACGGCGTGATCGCGGAGCGCCTGTTCGAGAAGGGCGAGGTGCTCATCCACGCCGAGGGCTTCCTCTACGGCGAGGACGAGGTGTTCGACGACACCTATGCGCTCGTCTTGCCGACCGACGATCTGCCGGGGACGTACACCGGCTCGGGCGGCAAGCAGATCTTCTACGACCTCGTCGATCAGTCGCGCTGGATCAACCACTCCTGCGAGCCCAACTCGAACGTCGAGTCGGCGATGGATCCGGAGACCGGACGCCCCGTCGCCTGGTGGGTCGCCGCGCGCGACATCGAGCCCGGCGAGGAGATCTTCTACGACTACGCCTTCGTCGGCTCGGCCGCCGAGCCGTGCGGCTGCGGCGCCGCCACCTGCCGCGGCCTCATCGTCGATCCCGATCCCGCCGAGCTGGTCCAGATCCCGGCCAGGCTCCGCAAGCACCTGCGCATCCCGATGCCGACCTCGGGCGACGCGGACCGGATCCGCCGCGCCGGCTGAGGCTCAGCCGGGCGCCGGCGCGCGGCGCAGCGCCAGCGCGAGGACGGTCATGCCGCCGATCAGGCTGAGCGCCGAGCCGAGGAGGATGCCGCTCTTGGCGTCGGCGAGGAGCGCGGGCGGCAGGGACAGGGACGCGATGAACAGCGCCATCGTGAAGCCGATGCCGCCGAGCCACGATGCGCCGGCGAGCGCCGGCCACGACGTGCGCTCCGGCAGGCGCGCGAGGCGCAGCTTGATCGCGAGGAACGCGGCGCCCGCGATGCCGATCGGCTTGCCGAGCGTGAGCCCGGCGACGACGGCGACGGACACGGGGGCGCCCATGGCGTCGGCGCTCACCGCCACGCCCGCGTTCGCCAGCGCGAAGAGCGGCATGATCGCGAAGGCCACCCAGCCGTGCAGGGCGTGCTCCAGCCGTTCGAGCGGCGAGACCGACTCGGTCGCGGCGAACGCGAGCGTCTCCGCCGCCTCCTTGCGCTCCGCATCGGACTCCCCCTCCTCGCGGATGCGCGGCAGCGCCTGCTCGACGATCGCCGCGAGCCGGTCGGGCGCGACCCACGCCGTGGCCGGGGTCAAGAGCCCGAGGAGCACACCCGCGATCGTCGGGTGGATCCCCGACTTCAGCGTGCACAACCACACGAGCGCGCCGACCGCGACGTAGATGCCGATGCGACGCACGCCCGCCCGGTTGAGCGCGTAGATCAGCGCGAGCGCGCCGACGGCGCCGCCGAGCCAGAGGAGATCGATCGACGAGCTGAACGCGACGGCGATCACGATGACGGCCAGCATGTCGTCGATGATGGCGAGCGAGAGCACGAACACCTTCAGCGCCGGCGGCACCCGTGGGCCGAGCACGGCGAGGCACCCGACGACGAACGCGATGTCGGTCGCCATCGGGATCGCCCACCCGGCGCGCGCCTCCCCCGAGCGCTGGAGCGCCAGGTAGATCCCGACCGGGACCACCGCGCCGCCGAGCGCCGCGAGCGCCGGGAGGACCACGTTCCGGCGATCGCGCAGCTCGCCCCAGATCAGCTCGCGCTTGATCTCGAGCCCGATGACGAAGAAGAAGATCGCCATCAGCCCGTCGTTGATCCAGTACCAGACCGGGTACGACAGGCGCGCGCCGCCGAGATCGATGGTGAACGTGGCGTTCCACAGGCCGGCGAAGTCGTCGGCGAGCGCCGTGTTGGCCGCGACGAGCGCGACGACGGTCGCGAGCACGAGCACCAGCCCGCCGCTGGCCTGGAGCTCCATGAAGCGCACGAACGGCCGGGTCAGCGCCTTGATCGGCCGAGGCGGCAGCGGCTCCGGGCCCGTCATGCGTCGGCCCAGCTCTCGGCGATGCCGACGTCGACGTCGAGCGGCACGTCGAGCTGGTAGACGTTCTCCATCTCGGTCTTCACGACCGCGCCGACGGTCTCCGCCAGCTCCGGCGTGGTCTCGAACACGAGCTCGTCGTGCACGGTCAGGAGCAGCTCGGCGGCGAGCTCGCGCTCGGCGAGGCGCTCGGTCGTGCGCAGCATCGCCAGCTTGATGAGGTCGGCGCCCGCGCCCTGCATCGGCGTGTTCTGCGCGATGCGCTGCGCCTGGTTGCGCGCGACCATCGTCTTGCTCTTCAGATCGGGGATGGGGCGCCACCGCCCGAGGATCGTGCGCGAGCCGCCGCGCTGGCGCGCCTCGGCGACGACGTCCTCCATGAACTTCTTGATCGTCGGGAACCGCTCGAAGTAGCGGTTCTTGTAGTCGGCCGCCTCCTTGCGCGGGATGTCGAGCGCGTGCGCGAGCCCGAAGTCCGACTGGCCGTACGCGAGCCCGTAGTTCACGGCCTTGGCGATGCGGCGGTCGTTCGAGGTCACGTCCTCCGGCTGCTTGTCGAACACCTCGGCCGCGGTCTGCGTGTGGACGTCGACGCGATCGCGGAACGAGCGGACGAGCACCGGATCGTGCGAGAGGTGCGCGAGGATGCGCAGCTCGATCTGCGAGTAGTCGGCGGCGACCAGCACCTTGCCCGGCGCCGCGACGAAGCCCTTGCGGATCGCGCGCCCCTGGTCGCTGCGGATCGGGATGTTCTGCAGGTTGGGATCCTGCGACGAGATGCGGCCGGTCGCGGCGACGACCTGGTTGAAGATGGTGTGCACGCGGCCCGTGCGCGGGTTGACGAGCGGCGGCAGCGCGTCGAGGTACGTGCCCTTGAGCTTCACCAGCTCGCGGTGCTCGAGGATCGGCTTGACGATGTCGGGCGCCACCTCGAGGAGCCCCTCGAGCACCTCGTGATCGACCGAGTAGCCGGTCTTGGTCTTCTTCATGCGGTCGCTCGCCAGGCCGAGCTCCTCGAACAGCAGGTGGCCGAGCTGCTTGGGCGAGCCGAGGTTGATCTCGTGACCGATCTGGTCGAAGACCCGGCGCTCGAGCAGCGCGATCTGCGCGCCGACCTCCTGCGACAGGCGCGCGAAGTGCGCGGCGTCGATGCTCACGCCGACCTGCTCCATGTGCGCGAGCAGGCGCGCGACCGGCAGCTCGACCTCCCGGTAGAGCGACGCCAGCTCGGCCTTCTCGACGCGGCGCGCGAGCTCGGGCCCGGCGTGCAGCGTCGCCTCGACGACCCGCCCGACCCACGCCGCGGCCTCGACCGGCGCCGTCGCCTCGAAGCCGCCCTTGCCCGCCGCCTGCGATCGCGGCGCGAGCTGGATGCCGGTGACCTGCGCCGCGACGGTCTCCGCCGCCTGCGGATCCTTGGTCGCGTCGAGCAGGAACGCGCACAGCATCGGATCGTCGGTCACGCCGGCGAGGTCCCAGCCGTGGAGCTGCAGGACGCGCAGCGCGGTCTTGCCGTCGTGGATGATCTTGGGCACCGCCGGATCGGCGAGCAGCTCGGCGAGCGGCGCCAGCGCCGCCGCGTCGGGAG
>JAIOII010001331.1 GCA_019912685.1 Kofleriaceae bacterium | reverse complement strand
GTGGTCGGCGGCGCCGGCACCGGCAGCCGCGGCGACGGCACCGGCATCCGTGGCCTGGCCTGCGTGTCGCCCTCCGAGCTCTCGTCCGCGCCCCACACCGCGACCGGGCCCTTCGCCGACTTCGCCGGCTGCACCGGCTGCGATGGCTTCGACGAGCGCGGCGGTCGCGCGACGAGGTCGCGCGTCGGCTTCTGGCCGAAGACGTCGCCGGTCGACTCGTCCTCCTCGAGGTCGAGCATGTCGTCCTCGCCGACCGGCATCGTGCTGGTGCTCGTCTTGCCGGCGACCGTGGCGCCGATCGGCGGCTCGGCGACGTCGTCGTCGTCATCCTCCTCGAGATCGACGTCGGCGAGCTCGACCGTGCCCGAGCGGTCGCCGATCGCGAGCTCCTCGGGCGGCGGGGTCCGGCTCGCGCGCACGGCCGGCCCGCTGATCGGACGCGTCAGGCTGCCCGACGCGCCGGTGCCCGCCGCGTCGCCGCCGCGGTGCGCGGGGTAGTGCTTGGTCAGGCTGTCGCCGTAGTCGCCGACCGACGGGCCGGTCGAGCGCGCACCGTCGGCCGCGATCGCGAGCCGCCCCTCGGCGAGCAGGCTCGCGATCGCCGGATCCCCGGGCGCGAGCTCGAGGGCGCGCTCGAGCACGTCGACCGCGGCGAAGGCGTCGCCCTTGCGCAGGAGCGCCTCCCCCTTCAGCTGGTGGGCGCCGGCGTTGCGCGCGTCGAGCTCGACGGCGACGCGCATCTCGGCTAGCACCTCGTCGTACCGGCGCAGGGCCAGGAGCGCCTGGCCGAGCACCAGGCGACCGCTCACGTCCGTCGGCCGCGCGAGCAGGCCGAGGCGACACACCTTGACGGCTTCCTGGTACTGACCGCTCAGGACCAGATCCTGCCCCCGGCTGACGAAGTCGGGCTGGGCCACTGCGACTGAATCTTACTCTAGCCCAGGCATATCCGCGCCCCGCACGTGGGCCTCGGCGACGATCCGCCAGGCTTTCCCCTGCCGCTCCCACGCCTGCTTGGCCCAGGTCTCGCGTACGGTTCCTTCGGAGTCCTTGTACCAGGTCAGCTTGACCTGCACGTCGGCGGCGTCGCCCCTGTCCTTGACCCGCACGACCTCGTAGTCGGTGATGCGCAGGTCGTCGGCGAGCTCCTCGCGCTCGTCGAGGAAGGTCTCGCGCTCGCGCGCCGGGACGCGGCTCGCGGCGGCGGCGAAGCGCTCCCAGCGCACGCCCTCGTTGTACGTGCGCACCGCCTCCATGAGCGTCTCGCCCTTGGGCGTGGCACCGCACGCGGCGCAGCCCGCCGCGACCATCGCGAAGATCGTCATGCGCATCAGGTCTCTCCTCCTTGGCCGCGCTTGGCGCGGACCTGCGCGATCGCCTTCAGATCGGCCTTGCCGAGCTCGCGCGTCGCGACGAGCACCACGAGATAGACGACGCCGACGATCGCTGCCTCGACGAGCGTCATGAGCGGCGTGCGGAACGGGATGACGCGCCCGACCGCGATCGCCGCGGCGACCGCGGCGGCGACGCGGACGAGGCTGGTCAAGGGCAGGAACGCGCCGAGCTTGCGCCAGAGGAAGTAGCCGGCGAGCGAGGCGCCGAGCAGCATCGCGCAGCCGGTGGTGGTCGCGGCGGCGAGCAGGACCTCGGTGCCCGGATCGCACATCGGGATCACGATCGCGTTGCCGATCGCCGCGACCGCGAGCGTGACCGCCGCGCTGATGATCGCCTCGCGGGTGAGCCCGGCGCCGTTCAGGATCGTCCCGGCGATGGCGAAGATCGAGAACGCGACGTTGCCGAGCGCGAGCGCGGTGAGCGCCGGCGCGCCGAGGCGCGCGTAGTCGGAGGCGTAGGGGATGTCGAGCAGCGGCTCCGGGTTCGCGGCCATCACCACGGCGAGCGCGGTCGCGAACACGAGCGAGTAGCGGAGCGTGATGTTGACGTAGCGCCTCGTGGTCTCGGCGTCGGCCTCGAACGTCGAGCGCGACACCAGCGGGAAGATGACGAACGTGGCGGCGAGGATCGCCTGGTACGAGAGGCGGGCGAGGTTCTGCACCGCGCGGTAGTAGGCGACCTGCACGTCGGCGAGCGCCGACGGCTCGAGCGCGAAGCCGGTCGCCTCGCGCGCCCACGGCAGCAGGCGATCGAGGTCGTTGGCGAGCGCCTGCCCGTGCGCGCGGTACCACTCGGTCGCCAGCCGCTTGAGCAGGAGCTGGTCGACGAACATGATCAGGTTGAGGAGCACGAGGTAGAGGGCGACGCCGGCGAAGAAGCGCAGCATCGGCCGGACCGGCACGCGCTCGGCGGGCTCGATCCGGCCGGGCAGCCCGACGACGAAGGTCGCCAGCGCGAGGATGAGCGCGACGGCCGCGACCCAGCCGCCGATCGCGCCGTAGAGGCCGAGGCCCGCGGTCGCGAGCCCGAGGATGCCGAGCGCGCGCAGGGTCGCGAACGTGACGTCGAGCCCCGCCTGCTTGTTGAACTCGCGGCGGCCGTTGGCCGTGCCGACGAGGACGGCATAGAACGAGTAGCCGGCGACGATGCCGCCCGCGAGCATGAGCGGACCGACCTTGCTCATGTCGTGGAGCAGCCACGCCCAGAGCGGCGAGAGCGCGATGAAGAGCAGCGCCACCGGCAAGCCGATGAACAGGTGCATGCGCAGGCCGGCCGCCTCGACGGCGCGCGCGGTCTCGGGGCGCTGCGCCGTGAAGCGCGAGACCGCCTGGATCGAGCCCGTGACCAGCACGTTGTTGATCGGCGACACCACCGACGACACGACGGCGTAGGCGCCGAACACGGTGCGCGCGAGGACCGCGGGCAGGCGGAACTCGATCACCGCGCCGGCGACCATGAAGTAGAACTTGGCGAACGCGATGTAGAGAACGCCGCGGCCCGCGCCGGTACCTGTGGACTCCTGCTTCACGAGCGGTCCTAACCGGGTAACACGCCGGGATCTCAGGGGCAATTTTCCGAGGGATTCAGGTAAGGTCGGCTCCGATGAACGCGAAGGCGCTCGGCTCCGGAGCCCTGATGCTGCTCGGCGTCGGCGGCTTCCTCGCCTACGACCAGATCTCGGAGCGGCGCGCCGCGCGGAAGCGCGCCGCGGAGCTCGCGCAGGATCGCGAGGTCGAGGTCGAGAAGCAGCAGGAGCAGGCCGAGCGGGTGAAGGCGCCGGTCTGGGCGACCCTCCCGGACCTCACGGGCAAGACGGAGCGCGAGGCGAAGGAGCTGCTGACCGCGGCCGGATTCCAGAAGATCGCCATGGAGGTGATGGCGCCCCGCTACGAGTGCGCCTACGACGTCATCGTCGACGAACCGTCGGACATGGTCGCGCAAGGGACCATCTGCAACCAGGATCCGGCCGGAGGCGGCCGCCTTCGCGCCGAGAGGCTCTCGATCCGGGTGGTCATCGAGCACGACACGTTCGAGCAGGGTGGGCTCGCGACCGGGGAGTGGCGCCGCATGCCCGACGTCCTCGGCATGTCGCTCGCCGAGGCGCAGACCGTGCTCGCGTCCAAGGGGTTCGGCCCCGACGAGTTCGCGGTCGAGGACTACACGCACTCGTGTCCGCGGTCGAAGGTGTGCGAGACCGTGCCGGCCGCCGGCCTACGCAAGCCGAAGGCCACGCGGGGGACCATCCGCGCGAGCCTGAAGTAGCCGATGCCGTCGTCGCGTGCGCTCCTGGCGGCGCTCGTGATCGTCCACGCCGCCGGCCCCGCGGTGGGCGAGGAGCGGCCGCGGGTACCGGCCAAGGCCCTGGCGGCCGTCCGCGCGACCGGGCCGATCACGATCGACGGCGACCTCGCCGAGCCGGCGTGGGCGCACGCCGAGCCGATCGACGACCTCGTGCAGAAGGTGCCCGCGTACGGCGCGAAGCCGCGCCACCCGACCGAGATCCGCGTCCTCTACGACGCCGACGCGCTCTACATCGGCGCCCGCATGTGGAGCGCGCCGGGCGCGACGCGCGCGGTCGTCACGCGCCGCGATCAGACGCGCGACGCGGAGCGCTTCATCGTCTCGTTCGACCCGTACCGCACGGGGCGGATCGCCTACAGCTTCGCGGTGACCGTCGCGGGCGTGCGCGCCGACTGGATCCACACCGACGACGACGAGCACACGCGCGACATGTCGTGGGACCCGGTGTGGTCGGCGGCGACGCGGGTCGTCGCGGACGGATGGATCGCGGAGCTGCGCGTGCCGTGGTCGCAGCTCCGCTACCCCGAGCGCGCCGGCGCGGTCTGGGGCGTGAACTTCAACCGCTACGACCCCGACGTGAACGAGGACGTCTTCTGGATCGCGGTGCCGCGCGAGCGCACCGCGTGGTCGTCGTACATGGGCGAGCTGCGTGGCCTGTCCGGCCTGTCGCGCCGCGGCGGCGTCGAGCTCCTGCCCTACGTGGCCGGCTCGGTGAGCGTCGCCGAGGCGGACGGCGATCCGGATCCCGACGCGAACCTCGGGCTCGACGCCAAGCTCGGCGTCGGTGCCGGGCTCACCCTCGACGTCGCGGTGAACCCCGACTTCGGGCAGGTCGAGGCCGACCCGGCGATCGTCAACCTGACCGCGTTCGAGGTCACCCTGCCCGAGCGGCGGCCGTTCTTCGTCGCCGGCAACGAGATCTTCGCGGGCGCGCCGCCCTCGTACTTCTACAGCCGGCGCATCGGCGCCGAGCCCGATCGACTGCTCGGCGCGGCGAAGCTGTCGGGGCGGCTCGGCGAGCGCACGACGCTCGGCGCCCTGACCGCGATCACCGACGACGCGACGACGTCCGGCGACGTCACCGGC
>JAIOII010001330.1 GCA_019912685.1 Kofleriaceae bacterium | reverse complement strand
CGGCGACCCCGTCGGTGACCGGCTGCTTGCCGGCGACCGTCGCGGCCTCGTCGTCCTCCTGGCCCCAGCCGGTCACCGACGGGGTCGCCGCGCTCGGCGGATGATCGAAGCGGAAGACGGTGTTTCCGATCTCGATGCGATCACCGTCGCGGAGCTGGCACTTGCCGTCCTCGATCCGATCGTTGATGAGCGTGCCGTTGCCCGAGCCGCGGTCGCGCAGGATCCACGCGTCGCCGTCCCACGCCAGCTCGAGGTGACGGCGCGACACCGCGATGTCGGTCAGACACACGTCGTTGTCGACGGCGCGGCCGACCTGCAGCTCCTTGCCCGGCCGCAGGTCGAAGACGCGGCCCTGATCGCTGCCCGACAGCACGTGCAGCTTGGCGAGCGAGCGCGGATCCGCGGCGCCCGTCGCCGTCGCCTGCTGCCCCTGCACGAGCTGGAGCGGCGGCAGCGGCCGCGCCTGATCCTCGACGGTCGGCTCGTCGACGATGGTGCGCTTCTCGCCCGACTCGGCGACCGTGGTCCCGTCCTCCCACTGCTCGTCCATCGTCCCGGTGGACGCGGCCGCGATCGGCGTCGGCGCCTCGTCGCTCGCCGACGGCGGCTCCGGCTCGATCGTCGTGCGATCCTCTTCCAGATCGTCGAGCCCGCCGGTGACAGATTGGGCTCCGCCTGGCAGCACGGTCAAATGCGCCGGCGCGCGGCCGATGTGGCTCGGACCACGTCCCATCGACGGATCATTCTACGGGTCGCTACGCGCAGTTTCAATCTTGGCGGTCGAAGCACACCTACATGATGCTACCGTGTGCGGCATGCGCGTCGGCGAGCACGAGCTCTCACCCTCGAAGATCGTTGGCATCGGCCAGAATTATCGCCTTCACGCCCAGGAAATGGGCAAGGGCATCCCGAGCGAGCCGCTCATCTTCTTCAAGCCGCCGTCGGCGCTCGTCGGCGATGGCGGCGTGATCGAGCGCCCCGCGGGCTACGCGCGCGTCGATCACGAGGCCGAGCTCGGCGTCGTCATCGGCAAGCGCGCGCGCCGCGTGCGCAAGGCCGACGCCCTCGACCACGTCCTCGGCTACACGTGCGTCAACGACGTCACCGTGCGCGAGCTGCAGCAGAAGGACGGGCAGTGGGCGCGCGCGAAGGGCTTCGACACGTTCTGCCCCGTCGGGCCGCGCATCGTGCCCGGCCTCGATCCGAGCGATCTCGCGATCCGCTGCCGCGTGAACGGCCAGCCGCGCCAGGACTCGCGCACGAGCGACCTCATCTTCGACGTGCCGACGCTCATCGAGTTCATCACCACGCACATGACGCTCGAGCCGGGCGACCTCATCTCGACGGGCACGCCCGCCGGCGTCGGCAACCTGAACGTCGGCGACGTCGTCGAGGTCGAGATCGAGGGCATCGGCGTCCTCACCAACCGCGTCGTGGCGCGCGAGTGAAGGCGCTCGACCCCGAGACCGTCGTCCTCGGCCTCGGCGGCAACGTCGGCGGCGACGCCGCGATCCTGGCGCGCTTCGCCGCGGTCGTGCGCGCGCTCGAGATGTGGAGCACGGTGCGCGGCTCGCGCGTCTACCGCACGGCGGCGCTCGGCCCCGCGCAGCCCGACTTCCTGAACGCCGCGGTCGCCGTCGACGCGCCCGAGGACCTCGCGGCGTCGGAGCTGATCCGCGAGGTGCAGGCGATCGAGCGCTCGCTCGGGCGCGATCGCGGCGCCGAGGAGCGGTGGGGCCCTCGGCCGATCGACCTCGACGTGCTGCTCTGGGG
>JAIOII010001329.1 GCA_019912685.1 Kofleriaceae bacterium | reverse complement strand
CGCGAGGCCCTGCGCGACATCGAGGCGGAGTGGAAGCGCTACACCGGCCAGGCCGACGAGCACCACCGCCGCATGCGCGACCTGCTCCTGCGCTCGTTCGACGACAAGACCAAGGAGCTCGAGCGCCGCTACGCCAAGCGCATCGCCGAGGCCGAGACCCGGCGCAACAACAAGCACGCCGACACGATCGCGCTGCTCGAGCAGTTCATCAAGGATCACCCCGACCACAAGCAGTTCACGCCCGACGCGATGTACCGCCTCGGCGACCTCTACCTCGACGTCGCCGACGAGGCCGTCGACACCGCGGACATGACCGCCGAGGTCATCGCCGACTACTCGAAGTCGCTCGAGTACTGGGAGCGCATCCTCGCCGAGTTCCCCGACTACCGGCAGATGCCGAGCGTCCTCTACCTCGTCGGCCACTACGGCAAGACCAAGGACGAGCGCCGCTCGCTGATGCTCTTCCTCGCGCTCTCGTGCGCCAACAAGTACAAGTGGACCGACGCGCCGCCGCCGGTCCCGACCAAGGACGAGGCGCTCGCGCGCACCGACCGCAAGGACCTGCTCGATCCGTACGCCGACTGCCAGCCGTGGGAGGGCGCGGACCCCGAGCTCGTGCGCCACGCGTGGGTGCGCGGCATCGCCGACTACCACTTCACCGTGCCCGGCGAGCTCGACGAGGCGATCTCCGCGTACAACAAGGTCGTCGAGGGCGCCAAGGACTCGCCGCTCTACGCCGAGGCGCTCTACAAGCTCGCCTGGTCGTTCTACAAGCGCGACTTCCTCCTCGACTCGATCAAGCGCTTCGACGAGTCGGTGAAGCTCTACGACGCGCTCGTCGCCAAGGGCGGCATCCCGGCGCTCGAGCTGCGCGAGGAGTCGCTCCAGTACATCGCCGTCGCGTTCACCGACCCGTGGGAAGGCGAGACCGACACCGACCCGGTGAAGGCGTTCCAGCGCGCGCGCGACTTCTACCAGGGCCGCGAGAACGAGCCGCACGTCCGCGACGTGTGGGAGGCCATGGGCGCCGCGTTCATGGAGCTCCAGGCCTACGACCAGGCCGTCGACAGCTACCGCATCGCGATCGGCCCGCCGTGGGAGCTGCACCCGCGCAACCCGGTCGTGCACCAGGAGATCGTCAACGCGTTCGAGGCGAAGGGCGACAAGTTCGCCGCCGACCAGGCCGCGGGCGAGCTCGCGACGCGCTACGCGCCGGGCACGGCGTGGTACCAGGCCAACGAGAAGGACCGCGAGGCGATGGAGAACCAGCGCCGCATCGCGGAGCGCGCGCTCTACGCCGCCGCGCGCAACACCCACCTCGCCGCGACCAACCTGCGCAAGGAGTGGGAGGCCGGCGGCAAGACCGAGGCGGTCGTGCGCGAGGAGTACCTGAAGCTCTACGCCGCCGCCGTCGACCTCTACAAGACCTTCATCCAGCAGTACCCGGAGAGCGACTACGTCTACGAGTTCACGTACTACCAGGGCGAGGCGCTGTTCTTCAGCGAGCGCTACCTCGAGGCGGTCGAGCAGTACCGCTGGGTGCGTGACCACCGCGAGCTGTCGGAGGTGTTCTTCCTCCAGGCCGCGAAGGACATCCTGACGTCGTACGAGATGGAGGTCGCGCGCCAGGTCGCGGCCGGCAGCCTGCAGCCGCTGTCGGTGCCGACGTCGGCGGAGCTGAAGGCGATGCCGCAGCCGCTCACGCCCAGGCCGATCCCGCCGCTCTACCTGACGATGCAGAAGGAGTGGGACGAGTACCAGAACGTCGTGAACGATCCGAAGACGGCGCCGATCCAGGGCCTGAACGCCGCGCTCGTCTCCCTCGCCTACCTCCACGTCGACGACGCGATCGCGCGCATGGAGAAGGTGATGAACAAGTTCTGCGGCGTGCCCGAGTCGGTGAAGGCCAAGGACGCGCTCCTGTCGGTGTACGAGGCGACCGGCCGCCTCGACAAGTTCACCGAGGTCAACGAGAAGTTCATCTCCGCGAAGTGCGGCGACGCCAAGTCGATCGAGCTCGCCAAGTCGCAGAACCGCTCGGTCGAGTTCAAGCGCGCCGAGGTGCTGTCGGGCGAGGGCAAGTACATCGAGGCCGCCGAGACCTTCTACCGCTACTACAAGGTCGCGCCGGCCGGCGACGCCGACCTGCCGACCGCGCTCTACAACGCCGCCGCCAACTACAGCCTCGGTGACCGGCCGAAGACGGCGATCTCGCTCTACAAGGAGTTCACGCAGAGCAAGGAGAAGGCGTTTCGCGAGAGCCCGTACTTCCTCGAGGCGATGCGGCTCACGGCGATGAGCCAGGCGAGCGTCTTCGACTACGACGCGGCGATCGCGACCAACCTCGACCTGTACGCGGTGGCCAAGGACGCCAAGCGGCGCGGCATCAAGCCGCCGCCGCCGCTCGGCGGCGAGCGCCAGCGCACGACCGACGAGATCGCGCTCGAGGCGCTGTTCAACGCCGCGGCGCTCGCCGAGCTCGACCGCGACTTCAAGCAGGCGGTCGACCTGTACAACAAGTACGACCGCGAGGAGTCGGACCGCCGCAACAAGGACCGCGCGCTGTTCGCGATCGCGCGCATCTATCGCTCGGCGCGCGACGTCGGGAACATGACGTCGGCGTACGACCGCTGGCGGAAGCTGTACGGCAAGGACAACGGCAACGCCGACGACTACGTGCAGTCCTATTACGACACGGCGATGCTGTGGAAGAGCAAGGGCACGACCAGGAACGCCGAGGCCGCGGGCCAGCAGGCGATCGACGCGTGGCGCGCGGTCGGCGCGGCCAAGAACACGCGCGGCGCGAAGCTCGCCGGGGAGTGGGCGCTCTACTTCGCCGAGAAGCACTTCACGACGAAGTTCCAGCCCTACAAGATCACGGAGAGCGCCAAGACCGTCGATCGCATGAAGCAGCTCAAGACCAACCTCGAGAAGGTGACGACCGAGGCCCAGGACAAGTACCTGGTGCTCGACGACTTCGGCGTGGCCGAGTACTCGATGGCGGCCAAGGTGCGCTTCGGCGAGACGCTGTCGGAGTTCGCCATCAAGCTGGCGGGCGCGCCGACGCCCAAGTTCATCCTCGACCTCGACCGGAAGAATCCGGACGCCGGCGCGGTCGCCGCGTACGAGGACGGGCTCTCGCAGAACCTCGCCAAGTACGTCGACCAGGCCAAGGCCCAGTGGGTCGAGGTGGTCGATCTGGCGAAGCGGAGCGGCGTCTCGAACAAGTGGAGCCAGCTCGCGCTCGAGAACCTGAATCGCGAGTTCCCGGACGAGTTCCCGGTGCTACACCAGGAGTTGTTCACCGGAACGGAGGCCCCATGACCCGCATCACATCGCTGGCGCTCGCGTTCCTGGTCGCCGCAGCCGGTGCATGCGGCGGCAAGGACAAGGGCAAGTCGACGACGCCGGCGGGCGGCGGGAAGGGCACGGCGGGAGGTAGCGACGCGGTCGGGATGAACGACGGGGATCCGCTCGGAGGGGGCGGAGAGGGTGGAGCGGGCGACGGCGGATCGG
>JAIOII010001328.1 GCA_019912685.1 Kofleriaceae bacterium | reverse complement strand
CGGCGAGCGTCAGGACCGGCGCGAGCTCGCGGTGGTCCTGACGCTCGCCGCCTGGCGCGGCGAGCCCGACGCCCTGCACCACCTGCGCGGGCCGCTGCCGACGCTCCTCGGGCCGCAGGACCGGGAGGCGCCGCAGTGGGCGATGACGATCGACACCACGATCTGCACCGGCTGCAGCGCGTGCGTCGTCGCGTGCCAGGCCGAGAACAACGTGCCCGTCGTCGGCCCGGAGGGCGTGCAGCGCGGCCGCGAGATGCACTGGCTGCGCATCGACACCTACCGCACCGACGCGGGCCTCGTGAACCAGCCGATGCTGTGCCAGCACTGCGAGCACGCGCCGTGCGAGTACGTGTGCCCGGTCTACGCGACGGTGCACAGCCCCGACGGGCTCAACGAGATGGTCTACAACCGCTGCGTCGGGACGCGGTTCTGCTCGAACAACTGCCCGTACAAGGTTCGCCGGTTCAACTGGTTCGCCTACGACGAGCCGGTCACGACGCTCGCGCTCCAGCGCAACCCGGACGTCACCGTGCGGGGCCGCGGCGTGATGGAGAAGTGCACGTACTGCGTGCAGCGCATCCGCGGCGCGGAGATCGAGGCCCGCATGGAGGACCGCCCCATCCGGCCGGGTGAGGTGGTCACGGCGTGCCAGCAGGTGTGTCCCACCGGCGCGATCCAGTTCGGCGCGCTCCATCACACCGAGACGGCGATGGTGGAGTGGCGCGGCTCGAGCCGGCGCTACGAGGTGCTGCACGAGCTCGGGACCCGACCGCGGACGCAGTACCTGGCGCGCGTGATCGACCCACCGGAGGACGTGTGACCGCAGTGGCCCACCTGGGCTCCGACCCGATCCTCGTCGGGCCGCCGTCGTCGGGTGACCTGCAGCGACGGCTCCTGGGCACGCCCACGCGGCGCGGCGGCCGCGGCTGGCGGCTCGCGTTCGGCATCTCGGGCGCGCTCACGCTCCTGCTCGTCGTCTGCATCGTCCACACGGTCTCGACCGGGATCGGGGTGTGGGGCAACAACATCCCGGTCGCGTGGGCGTTCGGCATCATCAACTTCGTCTGGTGGATCGGGATCGGGCACGCCGGCACGTTCATCTCGGCCATCCTCTACCTGCTCGAGCAGCGGTGGCGCACGTCGATCAACCGCTTCGCCGAGGCGATGACGCTCTTCGCCGTGCTCCAGGCGGCGATGTTCCCGATCCTCCACCTCGGCCGGCCGTGGTTCGCGTACTGGCTCCTGCCGTACCCGTCGGTGATGCAGCTCTGGCCCCAGGTGCGCAGCGCGCTGCCGTGGGACGCCGCGGCGATCACGACGTACTTCACGATCTCGCTCCTCTTCTGGTTCCTCGGCTTGCTCCCCGACCTCGCGGCGCTCCGCGATCACGCGCACACGCGCCGGCGGCGCATCATCTACGGCCTCCTCGCGCTCGGCTGGCGTGGTGACGCGGCGACCTGGCGTCACTATCGCGCCGCCTACCTGCTGCTCGCCGGCCTGGCGACGCCGCTCGTGCTCTCCGTGCACAGCATCGTCTCGTCGGACTTCGCGATCGGCCTCGTGCCCGGCTGGCACTCGACGATCTTCCCGCCGTTCTTCGTCGCCGGCGCGATCTTCAGCGGCTTCGCGATGGTGCTCACGCTCATCATCCCGACGCGCGCCATCTTCGGCCTGCGCGACGTGATCACGCCGCGCCACCTCGACAACTGCGCCAAGCTCATCCTGGTCACGGGGTCGCTCGTCACCTACGGCTACCTGATCGAGTACTTCATCGCCTGGTACAGCGCCGACGAGTTCGAGCGCTTCCAGTTCTTCGAGGGGCGGCCCGCCGGCCCGGGCGCCGTCGTGTTCTGGACGATGATCGTCTGCAACGTCCTCGTGCCGCAGCTGTTCTGGTGGCGGCGCATGCGGCGGAGCGTCGCCGTCCTGTTCGTCGCGTCCCTCCTCATCAACGTCGGGATGTGGTCGGAGCGCTTCGTCATCGTCGTGCAGAGCCTGCAGCGCGAGTTCCTGGTCTCGGGATGGGACTCGTACGCGCCGACGTGGGTGGACCTCGGGCTCCTCGCGGGGACGATCGGCTTCTTCGCCTTCCTCTTCCTCGGCTTCTTGCGCCTCGTGCCGTTCGTCTCGGTCGCCGAGATGAAGGAGCTGCGCGCCGAGCTCGGACCGGAGGGCGAGCGATGAAGCGGATGCTCGCCGAGCTGCGCGGTCCCGCCGAGCTGGTCGCGGCGGTCGCCGAGCTGCGCGCGCGCGGCTACACGGCGATCGACGCTTACACGCCGTTCCCCGTGCACGGCCTCGACGAGGCGCTCGACGCGCGCCCGTCGCGCCTGCCGGTCGCGGTGCTCGTCGCCGGCCTGCTCGCGGCGTCGGGTGCGTACTTCCTGCAATGGCTCGTCGCCGATCACCTGTATCCCCTCGACGTCGGCAACCGGCCGAATCACTTCCCGCTCGGGTTCGTGCCGATCACGTTCGAGATGGGCGTGTTGTTCGCCGGCATCACGGCGGTGGCCGCGGTGCTGGTCCTGGGTCGGCTCGTCCGCCTCTGGCACCCCGTGTTCGACGCCGACGGCTTCGAGTCCGCGACCGCGACCCGGTTCTGGCTCGAGCTCCGCGCCGGCGATCCGCGGTTCGACGGGATCCGCACGGCCGACGAGCTGCGGGCGCTCGGCGCGCTGCGCGTCGTCACCGTCGATCCGGAGGGCCGATCATGAAGCGCGCGTGGCTCGTCCTCGCTCCGATCGTCGCGCTCGCCGCGTGCGACTGGGAGCTGCACCGCATGAACGATCAGCCTCGGTGCGAGCCGATGGAGGTGAACCCGGCGGTCCCCGGCGACCACTGTGATCGTCCGCCGCCGCCGCGGTTGTCGGGGCGCGCCCTCATCGCCCGCGGCGGCGACCGCTTCGCGCGCTTCTGCGCGACGTGCCACGGCGAGCTCGGCACCGGCCAGTCGCAGGTGGCCGAGAACATGACGCTGCGACCGCCGCCGTCGCTGCACGAGCCGAGGATCGTCGCGCTTCCCGACGAGCGCATCGAGCGCACGATCCGCGAGGGCTACGGGCTCATGCCGGGCTACCGCTACGAGCTCCCGGCGGAGGACCGGCGCGCGGTCGTCGAGTTCCTGCGCGTCCTCCAGCTCAGCCAGGACGTGCAGCTCGACCGGCTGCCGCCGCACCTGCAACAGGAGGCGCGCAGATGGCTTCCGTGACGGGACACCTGACCCGCAACGTCATCGTGCTCGCCGTCGCAGGCGTCGTCGGCGGTGTCGCCGTCCTCCTCGGTGGGCTGGTGTCGCCGCATCGCGCGCTCGTGGCGTGGCTCGCCGCGTTCGCGTCCGTGACGTCGCTCGCGATCGGCGCGCTGGTCCTCTACCTCATCGGCTACGCCGCCAACGCGCGCTGGCTCGCCGTCGTCCGCCGCGCGCACGAGGTGATCATCGGCGTGTTCCCGATCCTGCTCGTGCTCTTCGCGCCGATCGCGCTCGGCGTTGCGGACCTGTATCCGTGGGCCGATCCGGACGCGCGCTGGACCGAGCACGAGGCGCGGATGCTCGAGGCCAAGCGTGCGTGGCTCGAGCCGCTCGGGTTCGCCGTCCGCGGCTTCCTCTATCTCGGGGTGTGCACGGTCGCCGCCGAGGTCCTGCGCCGCCGCTCGCGCCGCCGCGACGGGGCGGGGGAGGCCAGCGCGGTCGACCCCGAGGCGACGCTGGCGACGGACCGGGCGATCGCGTGCGGCCTCTTGCCGCTCGTCGGGCTCGCGATCACGTTCGCCGGCTTCGACTGGATCATGTCGCTCGATCCCACGTGGGCCTCGTCGATGTTCGGCGTGTACTACTTCGCCGGCGGGTTCGTCGCCGGCATCGCCGCGCTCGCGATCGTCGCGGCGTGGCTCGCGCGGCGGGCGCGCGACATCGTCACGCCACACCACTTCCACGCGATCGGTCGCCTCCTCTTCGCGTTCACGGTGTTCTGGGCGTACGCCGCCTACTTCCAGGCGTTCCTCATCCAGATCGCCGACCGCCCCGCCGAGGTGACGTTCTACCTCGCCCGCCTCGACGGCGGCTGGACGGGCTGGACGCTGGCGCTCGCGATCGGCCACTTCGTGGTGCCCTTCGCGCTGCTCCTGCCGCGCCGCGTGAAGTACCGCGCCGGCTGGGTCGCGGGCGTCGCGGGATGGATCCTGGCGATGCACTACGCCGACCTGTACTGGCTGGTCGCGCCGTCGGCGGGCTCGCTCTCGCCGCACTGGCTCGACCTGGCGGCGCTCGTCGCCGTCGTCGGCCTGAGCGGCGCGTGGTGCCTCTGGCGTCAGCGCGGCGTCCCCGCCTTCGCCGTCGGTGACCCGTTCCTCGCCGAGGGCATCGCCTATCGGAGCCCGACATGACCGACGAACGGCGGAAGCGACGCGACGTGGTCCCGGGCGGCGTCCTCGCGCTCCTCGGCGTGGCCACGGTCGCGATCATCGCGATCACGATCGGCGTGGTCGACCTGCTCGGTGGCGCGGTCTCGACCGCGGCGCCACCGCCGCCGCGCGAGCGCTCGGCGGTGGAGGTCCACGACTTCGGGCTCGAGACCGACGCGGAGCGCGAACGCCGCGAGGCCGGCCAGCGCCTGCGCTCGTGGGGCTGGATCGATCGCAACACCGGCCGCATCCACGTGCCGCTGGACGTCGCCGTGGAGCTCTACCTGAACGAACAGGAGCGCGCGCCGTGAGCGTCCTCGTCCCGCTCGCGGTCGCGGCGGCGCTCTCCGTCGGCGTCGACGAGAACCCGGGCGCGCGCGTGCCCGCCGAGCTGCGCTTCGTCGACGCGCAGGGCGCGCGGGTGACGCTCGGCGACGCGCTGGGCGGCGACGCACCGGCCGTGCTCGTACTCGCGTATGCGCGCTGCACGCTCCTCTGCAACGTCGTGCTCGCCAACCTGGCGAGCGCGGTGCGCGGGCTCGATCGCGAGCGCGGGCGTGAGCCCGGGCGCGACGTCCGGCTCGTGATCGTCGACCTCGACGAGCGCGTCCGGCCCGCCGAGGCGGCGAAGAAGCAGGCGACGCTGCTCGCCGAGGCCGGCTTGCCCGGCGAGCCGGCGCGCTGGCCGTACCTCGCGGGGGAAGGGGACAGCGTCGCTCGGCTCGCCGCGGTGCTCGGCTTCCGCTTCGCGTGGGATCCGCGCACCCAGCAGTACGTCCACCCCGCGGTGGTGTTCGTGCTCACGCCCGACCGCCGGATCTCCCGGTACCTCTACGGCATCGAGCTGGCGCCGGCGACGCTCG
>JAIOII010001327.1 GCA_019912685.1 Kofleriaceae bacterium | reverse complement strand
TCTCCCTCTGCCTCTCCCTCTCCCTCTCCCCCTGCCTCGCCGGGCACGACCCCGTACCGCGCGTCGATCAGCTCCCTCACCGTCGCGTACCCACCCCGCCGCGCCGCCTCCTCCACAGCTCGCCACACCCGCGCGAGCGCGTCGACGTCTCGCTTCACGTCCCCCGCCGCCACGGCCTCACGCCTTCGGCGGTCGCGGCGACTTCACCCCGAGCCGCTCGAGCTCCGCGATCACCTGCTTCAGATCCGACCACGTGTCGCGCTTGCGATCCGGCTCGCGCAAGAGGTACGCCGGATGGAACGTCGGCATCACCTTCACGCCGCGGTGCTCGTGGAACCGGCCGCGCAGCGCGCTGATCGGCGCGTCGCGCCCGAGCACGACGTTCGCCGCCGGCCGGCCGAGGGTCACGATGATGCGCGGCCGCACCGCCTGGATCTGCGCGTCGAGGAACGGCCGGCACGCCGCGATCTCGTCGGGCTCCGGGTTGCGGTTGTTCGGCGGGCGGCACCGGAGCACGTTCGCGATGTACACGTCGCCGCGCCCCCACCCCATCGCCTCGATCATCTTGTCCAGCAGCTCGCCCGCCTTGCCGACGAAGGGCTCGCCGATCCGGTCCTCGTCGGCGCCGGGCGCCTCACCGATGAACATGATCGGCGCCGGCTCGGCGCCGACCCCGAACACGATCTTGTTGCGCGTCTTGCACAGCTTGCAGCGCTGGCAGTCGCCGAGCTCCTCGCGGATCACCGCGAGCGTGCGCGCCGCCACCGCCGGCTCGCCCCGTTCGTCCCGCCGTTCGTCCCGAGCGACGCCGAGCGCCGGCGAGGCGGAGTCGACGGACGCGCTCTCGTCGCCCGCGCCCGCGGGCCTCGCCGTCGCTGCCCCCGGCGCCGCCCACACCCCCGCGCGCCGCTGGCGCAGGAGCGCCTGGCGGAACGCGCTCGTCAGCGCGAACAGCTCGTCGCGGAGGTCGCCGGGCGTGCTACCCATCGAGAGAACTTATGCCACGGACCACTGTCCTCGCGCTCGTCGCGGCCGCGCTTCTCGCCGGCCCCGCCTGCACCAAGCCGGAGCCCACGCCCGCCGGCGACATCGGCGGCAAGCTGACGGTGCAGACCACCGCCGGCGCGCCCTTCGATCCATCGGCGCTCGACGGCAAGCCCGCCGTCGTCGTCTTCTGGCGCCCCGGCTGCCCGCATTGCCGCGAGGAGCTCCCCGACGTCGCCCAGGTCTGCAAGGACAAGGGCTGCACCGCCGTTGCCGTGCAGGTCGCCGAGGCCCCGCCCGCCGGGCTGCGCGTCCTCGAGGGCATGAAGTGGGACGGCGTCGCGCTCGTCGACGACGGCACGCTGCGCACCGATCTGAAGATCACCAAGGTGCCGTGGACCCTCGTCCTGCGCCCCGACGGCACCGCCGCCAGCGCCTTCACCGGTCGCCAGTCGTACGACACCCTCGCCGGCGCGATCGCCGCCGCCGCGCGCTGATCGTCCTCGATCAGTCCCAGCAGGGTTCCCAGGCGTCGCCGTACTTCGCCGTGAAGTACAGCTCGTGCAGGCCGGTGTACCGGTAGCCGACCGAGAACGCGACGACGCGCGCGTCGTCGCAGCCGCCCTCGAGCACCTTGGGCGGCAGCGGCTCCCAGACGCCGACGACCGCCTGCCAGCCGTCGCGCGTGCCGTGGCCGTAGCCGGCGGTCGCGCCGAGGAAGAACCAGCCGTCGAGCTCGAGGTACGAAAACAGCTCGCCGCCGCGCCACGTGCTGCCGGCGTTCAGGATGATGACCTCGTCGAGGCCGATGCCGCCCTCGACGCCGAGCGTCGGATGCGCGGCGTGCCCGTTGCCCCACGCGATCCCGAGGAGCGGCCCGACGAGCTTGCTCTCCGGGAACTGCGGCTCGGCGCGCGCCGGCGCCGCGGCAGCCGCCAGCACCGAGGCGCAGGCCAGCGCGATCCCCAGGCGCATCCCCCGAGCTTACGCCCGCGCCGCGAGGAGCTCCACCACGCGATCGAGGATGCGGTGCGCGACCTCGCTCTTGGCCGCGAGCGGGAGCTCGCGGTCGCCCCCGGGCTCGACGAGCACGACGCGGTTGGTGTCGACGGCAAAGCCGGCGTCGGGCGCGGTGACGTCGTTGGCGACCATCAGATCGACCTGCTTCGCCGCGAGCTTGGCGCGCGCGTATCCGACGACGTCGTGGGTCTCCGCCGCGAACCCGACGAGCAGCGGCCCGCTGCCCCGCCGCGCGCGCTCCGCCCCGAGCCCGCCGAGCAGGTCGGGGTTGGCGTCGAGGGCGATCACCGGCGCGAGCCCGATCTCGGTGCGCTTGAGCTTCTTGTCGCTCGGCGCGCCGGGACGGAAATCGGCGATCGCCGCGGCCATGATCACGCCGTGCGCGCCCCACGCGTGGGGCGC
>JAIOII010001326.1 GCA_019912685.1 Kofleriaceae bacterium | reverse complement strand
TGCACGACTGGGCCGCGCGCGGCGTCGAGGGCGACGGCGGCGAGCTCCCGCACCTGGCGGCGATCCAGCAGAGCTTCGGCCATCACGACGTGAGCGGCATCCGCGCGCACGTCGGGGGCGCCGCGGCGGAGGCGGCGACGGCGATCGGCGCGCGCGCGTACGCGACGGGCAACGACGTCGCGTTCTCGAAGGCGCCCGACGTGCGCCAGGCGGCGCACGAGGCCGCCCACGTCGTCCAGCAGCGCGAGGGTGCCGTGCAGCTAGACGGCGGCGTCGGCCGCTCGGGGGATCCGTACGAGCAGCACGCCGACGCCGTCGCCGATGCGGTCGTGCGCGGCGCGAGCGCCGAGGCGCTCCTCGACACGATGGCGCATCGCGGCCCGAGCGTGGGCACGGCCGTGCAGCGGCTCGACTCGCACGATGTCGTGGGCAACACGCTCTCCGCGACCGGCTCGACGCGCACCGGCGCGCTCGACGATCGCAGCCAGCAGCGCGTCTTCGAGCGCATCGCCGAGCTCCGCGGTCAGGATCCGCGCGAGGCCGGCGAGCGCTTCGCGGCGATGGTGCCCGCGGAGCGACAGCGCGCGATGGAGGAGGCGGTCACCTGGTTCCAGGGGACGGAGCAGGGGCGGCGTCTCGTCGGAGAGATCCAGGACGCGAACGCCACCACCCGCGGCGACGGAAGCCTGATGTACGAGCGCCCACGAACGGGCGCGCTGTCGCGACACACCGCGCCGGTGGCCGACTACACGCCGGGGCAGGCGCGGATCAACGACATCACCATGCAGGCGCTGGCCAACGCGTGGCCGCAGACGATCTTCGGCCGCTCGATGACCGAGCCGCAGGCGTACGAAGCCATCCGCCGCATGGTCACGGGTCGCTCGCTCCCCTTCGACGCGTCGGCGATCAACGTGGTCGGCATGCGCGCGTACCAGGGCGGCGCGATCCACGACAACGGCGACGGACCGGGCGAGCGCCCCGGTGGTGAATCGACCCAGCGGCGCGTGTTCACGCACGGCAACCGCTTCGACGACGCGACGTTCATGCTGTACCAGGGCGAGCGTGGCAACCAGGTGCTGCAATCGCGCGCCACCACCGACCCCGGCGGTGAAGCGAACGTCGAGTTCCAGGTCGCCGCCGATCAGCAGTGGGACTACGTGGGCAATACGCGCATTCCGTCGCCGAAGTACGACCGGCCGATGCACGGCCTCGTCGACGACGGGGCCGCGCCGGTGCAGCTCGGCCGCTACTGGCGCGAGCACCCCGAGGAGGTCGAGGCCGCGATCGACCGCGTGAGCCACGGGTCGCCGGGACGGCTCGTCCGCCGCGATGACGGGCGCCTCGAGACCGATCGCGCGAACCTGAGGCCGCGAGGCGAGACCCGCCGCCGGCCGATGCAGCGCATGGTGTCGGCGGTGCACAGCGGTGGACGCGGCAGCGAATCGGGAGAGCAGACCGGCGGCGACTCCACCGGCTGTACGGTCATCCACGGCGCGTGGTACGCGCACTTCAACGAGACGTTGCGGCGCGAGGCGGGCGGCGACCGCGTGCGCTTCACGTACTCGATGATCGATCCGCGCCTGTACACGCAGGCCGAGCTCGACGCGATCCTCGACGAGGTCGTGCCGCGCGCACAGCCGGCGGAGAGCTCGGACAGCCGAACCGCCGTCCAGCGCATCGACTTCGACGAGGACGGCCAGGACGACGGCGAGGCGCGCCCGGCGGCGGAGGTCGACCGGCTCGTGCGGGACACGCTGCGCGCGATCGCGCAGAACGAGTCGGGCGGGGCGGCCGTCGCCAGCGAGTCGCGGATGGGGACGTCGGCCGGGATCCCCGCGAGCTACGGCAGCTCGACGCAGATGACGGCGTCGCATGCGGTCGGCGTCTTGCGGGGGCGACGCGACGACTCGGAGGGCGAGCGCACCGCCCGCCGGGAGTACGCGGAGCGGCACGGCCTCGACAGCAGCGAGCTGAGCGACGCGAACGACATCATGAGGGCCTCGCAGCGCATCTGGGACGCGATCGTGATGCACGGCGCCGAGCCGAGCTCCGTCGATCCCGACGATCGCCGGCTCACCCGGTTCACCGACGAGGAGCTCGGGCGCATGGTCGAGATGCGCCACGTCCGCGAGGCGCTGCGCGCGCAGCGCGAGCGCTTCGGCGAGATCGAGGCGGCGGTCGAGGCATGGCTGCGCGGCCAGGTCGAGCGCATCCGCACCCAGCTCGACGAGCTCGCGACGCAGCTCACCACCTCGTCCGGGACGACCGCTCCGCCCGCCGCGCAGGCCGCGGCGG
>JAIOII010000018.1 GCA_019912685.1 Kofleriaceae bacterium | reverse complement strand
GCCGGCGACGACGCGAGCGCGGTCGCGAGCAGCGCATCGAACGCCTCGCTCACGCTGCGGACGGCGAAGGGACGGAAACGCGAGGGGCGCGGTGTCCGTGGGCGCCGCTGCTGCGCGACGAGGTCCTCGAGCGTCGCGCCGGAGAACGGCGGCGTACCGGTGAGCATCTCGAAGAGGAGCACGCCGGCGGAGTACACGTCGCTCGACGCCGCGAGCGATCCGCCGGCCGCGATCTCGGGCGCGAGGTACCCCGGCGTTCCGAAGACTTCGTCCCGCCGCGCCACGCCGGCGCCGTGCACGCTCGAGGCGCCGAGATCCACGAGGCGAACGCGCTCCCCGCCGTGGTGCGGCGACAGCATCACGTTCGCCGGTTTCAGGTCGGCGTGGATCACCCCGCGCGCGTGCAGCGCCTCGATCGCGTCGAGGATCCGCCGGAAGATCGACGCGACGCGAGCGAGCGCCAGCGGGGCGCCGGCCGCGATCGTCTGGCCAAGGTTTCGCCCCGGGATCCACTCGAGCACCAGGAACGGTTGCTCCATGCACACGCCATGGTCCAGGAGCTCCACCACGAACGCGCCGGCACCCACCCTGAGGGCGTTCGCCTCGTGGAGCATGTAGTCGCGGTAGCGGAGCTCCTGCCCGCGCGGCGCCTGGAAGACCTTGATCGCGACCGGCCGGTGATCGCGACGGCGCTCGGCGGCGTAGATCCGGGACATCCCACCCACGGCGACCTGTCGGCACAGCCGGTACGCGCCGTCGATCGGATCACGCGGACGCGGCGCACGATGGAGGAACACGTACGGGACGACTGCATGCCGCGTGCCGGTCAGGTCGACGGTAGCGGGGTGTCGTCGTCGCTCGGTCCAGGCTCACCGAGGCGGCGGTACAAGGAGCGGCGATCGATGCCGAGGATGCGCGCCGCCATCGTCTTGTTGCCGCCGACCGCGCGCATGACCTGCCGGATGTGGCGGCGCTCGACCTCGGCGAGCGAGACGAGGTCGTCGGGTCGGACGGCGCTGGTCGTGGACGATCCGCCCGGGTTGCCGCGCACCCGCTCGGGGAGGTCCTCGACCATGATCTCGTCGAAGTTGGTGAGCGCGACCGCTCGCTCCATCGTGTTCTCCAGCTCGCGCACGTTGCCCGGCCAGTCGTGGTCGACGAGGTGCCGCGCCGCATCGACGCTGATGCCCATCACGGTCTTCCGCGTACGCGCGGCGATCTTCCTCGTGAAGTGCTGGGCCAGGGCCAGCACGTCGCCGGGACGCGCGCGCAAAGGTGGCACGACGATCTGGACCACGTTGATGCGGTAGTACAGGTCCTCGCGGAACCGCTTCTGGGCGACGTCGACCTCGAGCGCACGGTTGGTGGACGCGATGACGCGGGCGTCGAAGGCGAGCTCCTCGTCGCTGCCCACCGGGCGCACGCGGTGATCCTGCAGCACGCGCAGCAGCTTGGCCTGCATCTCCAGCGGCATCTCGCCGATCTCGTCGAGCAGGATGGTGCCGCCCTCGGCCTGCGCGAAGACGCCCGTGCGGTCGCGCCGCGCGTCGGTGAACGCGCCCTTGACGTGCCCGAACAGCTCGCTCTCGAGCAAGCTCGCCGGCAGCGCGGCGCAGTTGAGCGCGACGAACGGTCCGGAGCGCCGCGGCGACGCGTCGTGGATCGCCCGCGCGACCAGCTCCTTGCCCGTGCCGCTCTCGCCCGCGACCAGGACGGTGGTGTCGCTGTTGGCGACCTTGTGGACGAGGGCCAGCACGCGCCGCGCGGCCGGGCTGTCGCCGACGATGGTCGCGATCGGCCGCTCCGACTCGGCCTCGCTGCGCAGCTTGTGCACCTCGCGGGTCAAGCGCACGTGGGAGACGGCGCGTTCGAGGGCGATGACCAGGGCCTCGAGATCGATGGGCTTGGTGATGTAGTCGTACGCGCCGGCGCGGATCGCGGCGATCGCGCTGTCCAGCATCCCGTCGCCGGTGAGGACGATCGTGCACACCTCGGGGTGGGCGTTCCTCGAGGCGACGCACAGCTCGACGCCGGACATGTGCGGCATGCGCAGATGGGCGAGGATCACGTCCGCCGGGCGCGCGTCGAGCCAGCGCAACGCGTCGACTCCGGACGCCACGCTCTCGGCCTCGTAGCCGCGGCGGCGGAGCGCACCGCGCAGCAAGGTCGCCACATCGACGTCGCCGTCGACTATCAGGATCCTCCCGCCCACCCACTCTTGTAGCCCGCCAGGTCGCCCGCGTCCACGCACGAGTCGCGACGGATCGGTGGGGGCCGGTCACCCCGAGCGCCCGCGCCCGGCGGCCGGCGCACACTCGGGGCCGTGGAGTGGCAACGCGAGCTCGAAGCGCGCGCCGTGGCCACGCCGGCTGGTCACGCTCGCGGTGCCGTTGTGGGCGAGGACGAGCCCTCTCACGATCGCCAGACCGAGCCCGGCGCCGCCGTGGTGGTTCGTGCCCTGCCGGTAGCGTTCGAACACGAACGGGAGATCGTCGGCCGCGATCCCGGGGCCGTCGTCGGCCACGGCGATCACGCCGTGGGCATCGCGCGCGGCCACGCTCACGTCGATCGCCGCGCCGCGGGCATGGACCAGCGCGTTGAGGATGAGGTTCGACAGGACCTGATGCAGGCGATCGCGGTCGCCGAGGATGACGTGCGGCCCGGCGACGCTCGACACGCGCAGCGTCGAGCCCGCAGCCGCCACCGCGGCCTCGTGATCGAGGCAGACCTGCTCCACGAGGTCGCCGAGCTCGACGGGCGCGAGCTGGAGCGTCACGCGACCGCTCTCGAGCTGGGCGACCCCGAGCAGGTCCCTGATCAGGCGCTCGCAGCGGCCCGTCGCTCGCTGGATCGTCGCGATGCAGCGGCGCTGGGAGTCCGGCTCGACTCCAGACGCGAGCGCCTCGGCCGCGAGCCCGATCGCGTTGAGCGGCCCGCGAAGATCGTGGGACACGATCGCGAGCATCTCTTCCTGCGCCTGCCGGCGCGCATGCTCGGCCACCTTGCGCGCGGTGATGTCGACGAGGGCCAGCGCGCACCGGACGGGCGAGCCCGCCTCCTCGCGCAACGCGACGCCGTCGATCAAGACGTCGATCGGCGCGGCCGCGGCGCTCACGATCTGCAGGTCCCGGCTGCGCTCGTGGCCTCGCGCGAACACCTCGTCGAGGAACTGGCGAAAGCTCGCGCGGCCGGCGTCGTTCACGAACAGCTGGAGCCCGCTGCCGAGCAACGGGCCGCGCGGCAGGCCGAGGATCGCCTCGCCGGCGCGGTTCACGTCGACGATGGTGCCGGTCGCGTCGACGGTCACGTACGGCACGGGCGCGTGCTCGTAGAGGGAACGGAAGCGATCACGTGCGACGACGAGCGCGTCGTTGCTGCGGCGGAGGTCGTCGTTGGCGGCCCTGAGCTCGGCGTTCTGGACCTCGAGCTCCGCCTGGTGCACCTCGAGCAGGTGCAAGAGCGCCTCAGCATCCCGCTCCGTGCCCGGACCCCGTCGCGTCGGCACCGCCATCATTCACCACCCTTTCGTGCGGCTCGCGCCGCGCGTGACCCTACCCCGATACACGAATCGTGCCACGCGCAAGCCGGCGCGGCATCTCGTCTCCTCATTCGCACGCGCAGCTGTTGCGTCAGCTCCGCTCGAAGAACGTGATGACGACGCCGTCGATCCGGTTGTCGGTCGTACGGTACGGGTGGATGCGCATCGTGTAGCGGACCCCTCCGGCGCCGCTCACCTGCACCTCCTTGAAGACCAGCGTCTCGAGCACGTCGGCCACGTCGCGTGCCAGGTCGCGATAATCGATGCGCAGCGTGATGTCGGTGATCACCCGGCCCACGTCGATGGGACGCAGGTTGGCCACCCGCGTCGCCTCGCTGGTGAAGCGCTTCAGGCGGAGCGCTCCATCGAGGAACAAGGTCGGGATCTTGCTGCTGTCCAGGAGGTTGCGCAGGTCGTCGTTGGCGACCGTGAGCTCCTCGTTCTTCACCTCCAGCTCGGTGTTGAGCGTCAGGAGCTCCTCGTTGAGCGACTGCAGCTCCTCCTTCGAGGTGGTCAGCTCCTCGTTCGTGCTCTGCAGCTCCTCGTTGGCCGCCTGCAGCTGCTCGTTCGCCGACTCCACCTGCGCGCTCGAGGCCTCCATCTCGCGTACCACCGTGGTGAGCTGCTGCTTCATGCGCGCGAGCTCCCGCTCGAGGTCCGACTTGCCCGATCGCCGGGTCCGCCCGCGCGCGGAACGACCTTTCTCGGGCGACGGCGCCGGCTCGAAGACGACCAGGAGCAGCTTGTGGAGCGACGGCGGGTCGTCCAGCGGGACGACGCTCAGATCGACGACGGAGGTGGTTCGCTCACCGCGCACGGTCAGGCCGGCGAAGGTGACGCGCCGGTGCCGTGCGATCGCCTGCCGCACCGCGAGGCTCAGGTGAGGCCCGAGGCCCTCGCGCGCCATGGCGAAGATGTTGATGTTGGTCTTGCCCACCGCCGGCTCGAGGTAGCGGCCGGTGCGCCGCGAGGAGTAGAGGATGTCGCCGCGTTCGTTGATGAGCACCGTCGGGGGCGCGACGGCGTCGACGATCGCGTTGCGGGCGGCGTCGATCACGGTCGGTCCGCCGCCGGCGCGCAGCTCGCTCGGCGACGACGTCGTCCGTACGGGCAAGCCGGGCAACGGTGCCCGGTTCGCCGTCGCCAGCGCGCGGAACACCTTGGCCTTGGCGTCGACCGGCGCGAACAGGTCGGCCGTCGCGCCGACCGATTCGGAGACACCGAGGACCAGGAGGCCGCCGGGGCCGAGCGCGTAGTGGAACCGGGGCAGGAGCTCGCGTTGCAGGGCCGGCTGCAGGTAGATGAGCACGTTGCGGCACGAGAGGATGTCGAGGTGCGTGAACGGAGGGTCGTTGATGAGGTCGTGCTTCGCGAACACCACCGTGTCGCGGATCTCCTTCTTGATCCGGTAGCCGTGGTCCTCACGAACGAAGTAGCGCGCGAGGCGCTCCGACGACACGTGTTGCTCGATGTCCTGCGAGTAGCGCCCGGCGCGGGCCGTCGCGACGGCCTCGTCATCGATGTCGGTGGCGTAGATCTGCACCGCCACCGGCGAAGCGCCGGCTCGCGCCCGGATCACCTCGTGGAGGACGATCGCGAGCGAGTAGGCCTCCTCTCCCGTCGAGCAACCCGCCACCCACGCCCGCAAGGCGCGCGCGTCGGGTCGCGCGTCGAGGAGCGCCGGCACCGCGGCGTCGCGCAGCACCAGGAACGCGTCCTCGTCGCGAAAGAAGTGCGTGACCCCGATCAGCAGCTCGCGGAAGAGCAGCTCCGCTTCCTCGGGGTTGGCCGCGAGGTACTCGACGTACGCCTCCAGGTCGTCGAGGCGGTGGACGATCAGGCGTCGAGCGAGACGACGCTCGATCGCCGTGTGCTTGTACTGGCTCAGGTCATGGCCCGTGCGCTCGCGGACGATCGCGAGCACGCGCATCAGGGCGTCGGAGTCCGCGCCGTCGGAGGCCGCGACCTCGACCCTCGCGCGCGCGCCGCCCGCCAGGGTGGCGATCTTGCCGGGCAGGAGCTCCGGGCCCGCGATCGCATCGGCGGCGACGGCGGCGAGCGCCGCCCGGGGCATGGCATCGAACGAGGCGCTCGACGGCTCCTGGACGACCACGATGCCACCACCTTCCTTGATGGCACGCGCGCCGGCGGCGCCGTCCGCGCCCATGCCCGACAGGACCACGCCGATCGCCGTCGGTCCCCGCTCGTGGGCGAGGCTGCGGAAGAAGGCATCGATCGGCGCGACGCCCCCGCGACCACGCGGCGCGGGGCGAAGGCGCAGCGCGTCTTCCTCGACCACCAGGCTCCGGTTGGGCGGGATCACGTAGACGGTGTCGGCGACCAGCCGCGTGCCGTCGACGATCTCGCGCACCGGCATCGCGGTCGTGCGCTGGACGAGCTGGGGCAAGAGCGTCGCGTGATCGGGGTCGAGGTGCGTGACCAGCACGAACGCCATGCCGGTATCGGTCGCCGTGCTCGCGAAGAACTGCTCGAACGCGTCGAGCCCGCCGGCCGACCCGCCGAGCCCGACCACGTGCGTCGGCCGGTGCCAGCCTCGACGCTCGAAGGCCTTGCCGATCACACGCCTGCGCTGCGCCGCCACGCCGCACTGTAGCAGCTCGGTTGCTCACGGAGCACTCATGACGCGGAACGGACCGCGCGCGCCGAGCGCTTGCAGCGCAGCGTCGGCGCGTCGGTCGTCTCCGCAGGCACGCGCGCGTCGTCGGCGCCCGTCCGCGCGGTGACGGTGATCGCCGCCTCGAAGGCGGTGCGCATGATCGCGACGTCGGGGAATCGCCGCGACGGCCATGGCGCCATCGCGGTGGCGACGAGCGCGTCGAGCGCGTCGCTGATCTCGCCGCCGCCGCGGACGGCGGACGGGCGTGGGAGACGCTGCCGCGTCTGCTGGTGCACGACGTCGTCGAGCTCGGCACCCGGGAACGGCGGCTGTCCCGCGAGCAGCTCGTAGAGCAGGACCCCGAGCGCGTACACGTCGGTCGAGGCAGACACGGCGCCGCCGTCGACGAGCTCGGGCGCGACGTAGCCAGGCGTGCCGAAGACCTCGTCGCGCGCGACGACGCCGACGCCGTCGACGTGGGCCGCGCCGAGATCGAAGATCCGGACGCGCTCGCCGCCGGCATGCGGACACAGCATGACGTTCTCCGGCTTGAGATCGGCGTGGACGACCCCGCGCGCGTGGAGCGTCGCCACCGCCGCGAGGAGCTGCCGCATCACGTGCTCGACGCGATCGAGGGGAAGCGGTCCGCTAGCGGCGATGGTCTCGGCGAGCGTGCGCCCCTCGAGCCACTCGAGCACGAGCGTCGGACGTCCGAGCCAGAGCCCGTGATCGAGGAGCGTGACCACGGCCGGGCTCGCCGCCGCGCGCAGCGCCTTCGCCTCGTGGACCATGTAGTCGAGGAACCGACGCTCCGCGCCCGCCGGCGGCACGAACACCTTGAGCGCGACGCGGTGGCGATCGCTGCGACGGCGTCCGACATGGATCCGTGCCATCCCACCCGTGGCGATCACCTCGTCGACCCGATAGCGACGGTGCACGCGAGAGCGCGCTGCAGTCGCCGTGCCGCGCGCGAGGGCCTTCTCTGGCCCGCGCGCGCGTTCACCGGTGCGCGCCAACGCGCAGCGCGCGGAGCTGTCACGCGTCACCGCGCAGCGCGCGCTTGACATCACATATCCGGGAGATATCTTTCGCATATGCCGAAGAAGACACCACCCGAGACGGCCCTCTACGTGAGGCTGCCGGCGACGGCAGGCGAGAAGCTGGACCGCGCGTCGGAGGCGCTCGGCATCCCCAAGAAGGAGCTCGTCGCGAGCCTGGTCGACCGCTACGTCGATCCCGACAGCCCGCGCGGGCTGAACGCGCTGGGCTCGATCTCGATGGGCACCTACTCGTTCCAGCCGTACGATCCGCCGGAGGTCATGAGCTCCGCTCAGGCGGCCCAGCTCCTCCAGATCGAGGAGAAGCTGGTCGTCGAGCTCGCCGAGGCCGGCGAGCTCCCGGGGAAGAAGCTCGGCACGGTGTGGCGGTTCTCCCGCGCCGCACTGGTCACGTGGCTGTCGGAGCCGGCCGCGAGGTCGCGGCGATGACGAGATATCCGCGTGATATGCGGCCGTCGGCCATGCGCATCGTCCCGACCGTGGTCGAGCAGACACACCGCGGGGAGCGCGGGTGGGACATCTACTCACGGCTGCTGAAGGACCGCATCGTCTTCCTCGGCAGCGAGGTCGACGACGACGTCGCCAACGTGATCATCGCGCAGCTCCTCTTCCTCGAGTCGGAGGATCCGGAGAAGGACGTCGTCATGTACATCAACTCGCCCGGCGGCTCGGTCACGGCCGGCCTCGCCATCTACGACACCATGCAGCACCTGACCTGCGACGTCGGCACCTACTGCATGGGCCAGGCGGCGTCGATGGGCAGCTTCCTCCTCGCCGCCGGCGCCAGGGGCAAGCGCTTCGCGTTGCCGCACGCGCGCATCCTCATCCATCAGCCGCTCGCCGGCTTCCAGGGCCAGGCCACCGACATCGAGATCCACGCGCGCGAGATCCTGCGCGCGCGCGAGATGGTGAACGAGCTCTACGCGAAGCACACCGGACAGTCGGTCGAGACCATCAAGCGCGACACCGAGCGCGACAACTACCTGTCGCCCGAAGCGGCCGTCGCGTACGGCCTCATCGACGGCGTCCTGACTCGCGGCTGAGACGCGGTCAGCCGCCGAGCGCGCCCGGGTTCATGATCCCGTCGGGATCGAGGGCGTGGCGCAGGGCGCGCACGTTCCCTGGCCACGGGTACGCCGTGATCGCCGCCATCGCGTCCTCGGCGATGCGGCGCACCGCGCGCCCGTACTTGCGGGCGTAGACGCGCATGAAGTGGTCGGCGAGGAGCGGGATGTCCTCGGCGCGCTCGCGCAGCGGCGGCAGCACGATCTCGACGGTGTTGAGGCGGTAGAGGAGGTCCTGGCGGAAGAGCTGCTCGTCGACGAGCTCGCCGCGCGGCGCGTTGGTCGCCGAGATGACGCGCACGTCGATCGCCACCGGCGCGTTGGCGCCCACCGGCACGACCTCGCGGCGCTCGAGCGCGGTCAGGAGCTTGGCCTGGAGGTGGCGCGGGATGTTGCCGAGCTCGTCGAGGAACAGGGTGCCGCCGTTCGCCGCCTGGAAGCGGCCGATGCGGTTCTCGCTCGCGCCGGTGAACGCGCCCTTCTTGTGGCCGAAGAGCTCGCTCGGGATGAGCGTCTCGGCGATCGCGCCGAGGTCGACGGACATGAAGACGCCGTCGGCGCGCGCCGACTGCCGGTGGAGCTCGCGCGCGACGAGCTCCTTGCCGGTGCCGTTCTCACCGAGGATGAGGACGTTGGCGTCGGTCGGCGCCGCCTTGGCCACGAGCTCGAACACGCGCCGCATCGCGGGCGACTCGCCGAGGACGAGGTCCGACGGACGGTTCATCTCGGCGGCGAGCTCGCGGTTCTGGCGCTCGAGCTGCCGCACCTCGACCTTCTTCTGGCGATGGCCGGCGGCGGCGCGCACCGTGGCGATGAGCTTCTCGTTCTGCCAGGGCTTGGCCACGAAGTCGAAGGCGCCGAGCTTCATCGCCTCGACCGCGGTCTCGACGGCGGTGTACGCGGTCATCAGGACGACGACGGCCTCGGGATCGATCGCGAGGATGCGCGTCATCCACGAGAGCCCTTCGCGACCCGAGCGCTCGCCGGTCACGAAGTTCATGTCGAGCAGGACGACGTCGAAGCGCGTCTCGGCCAGGAGCGACGGGATGCGCTCGGGCTGGTTGGTCGTGGTCACCGCGTCGAAGTGCCGCTTGAGCAGGAGGCGGGCGGCGGTGAGGACGTCGTTGTCGTCGTCGACGACGAGGATGGCTACGGGCACGCGGTCCTCCACTGCACGGATCCGGACGCTGGGTGTCCGGATTCGTACACCGAGAACGCCTCCGAGGCCGAGTGGCTGGTGCAAGGTGCTGGATTCATGAGGTTCTGGACTGGCTCCGCGCTTGCTGTGGGTGCAAGCGATGGACCGCCCGATCCCGCGACGAAACCCGTGGCCGCGCCGCGCCGCCATCGTCGTCGGCGTCGCCGCGCTGTTGCTGGTCGCCTACGTCGTCGCGCGCCCTGCCAGCCAGCGCAGCCTGGCGGTCGAGGGCTCGCGCGTCACGACCGGCAAGGTCGTCCGCGGCCAGTTCGACGACGTCATCCAGGTCCGCGGCCGCGTGACGCCGCTGCGCACGACGTTCGTGGACACGGCGTCGGGCGGGCAGGTCGAGGCGATCCTCGTCGAGGACGGCGCCATGGTCGAGCGCGGCCAGCTGCTCGTCGAGCTGTCGAACACCGCGCTCCAGCTCGATCTCATCTCGCGCGAGGCGCAGATCACCGAGCAGCTCAACCTCCTGCGCGGGCTCGAGCTGCAGCAGGCGCAGTCGCGGCTCGAGCACGAGCGCGAGGTCGTCGAGGTCCGCTACCAGATCAAGCGGCTCACCCGCCAGCTCGCGACGGCGAAGGAGATGGTCGAGAGCGGCGCCAGCGCGCGCAGCGAGATCGACGACATGCAGGACGAGCTCGAGTACTTCCAGCACCGCCTGCGGGTGCAGACGACCACGCGGGCCGAAGCCGACCGCCTGCAGAAGGCGCAGGTCGTGCAGATGCGCGCCGCCGCGGAGAAGCTGGAGGCGAACCTCGCCATCGCGCGCAAGAACCTCGACAGCCTGAAGGTGAAGGCGCCGGTCAGCGGCAAGCTCTCGGCGTTCACCCTCGAGGTCGGCCAGTCGCTCGCCGCCGGCGACCGCATCGCGCAGATCGACGATCCCGAGCGCTACAAGGTCGTCGCCGACATCGACGAGTTCTACCTGTCGCGCGTCGACATCGGTCAGAAGGCCGACTATCCGCAGGGCGGCGCGACCTACCAGCTCGAGGTCGCGAAGATCCGGCCGCAGGTGCAGAACGGCCAGTTCCAGGTCGAGCTGGTGTTCGTCGGCGAGGCGCCGGCGGCGGTGCGCCGCGGCCAGACCGCGCAGGTGCGGCTCCAGCTCGGCCAGCCGAGCGAGGCCGTCATCGTGCCCAACGCCGCCTTCTACAACGACACCGGCGGCGCGTGGGTGTTCGTCGTGTCGAGCGATCACAGCCACGCCGTGCGCCGCAACGTGCGGCTCGGCCGTCGCAACCCGCAGCAGATCGAGGTCCTCGACGGGCTGTCGCCCGGCGAGGAGATCGTGACGTCGCCGTACACCAACTACCTCGACATGGATCGACTGGAGCTGACCCGATGACCCCCAAGATCCCGACGACCAGGACCGACGGAATCCTCGTGATGCTCGAGAGCGTGACCAAGACCTACCGGACGGCGGAGGTCGAGACCACGGCCCTCGAGTCGGTGAACGTCGACATCCGCGAGGGCGAGTTCGTCGCGATCATGGGCCCGTCGGGCTGCGGCAAGTCGACCTTGCTCAACGTCCTCGGGATGCTCGACAGCCCGACGAGCGGACGCTACGTGTTCAAGGGCGAGGACATCAGCCGCCACGGCGAGGCGCGGCTCGCCGCCCTGCGCAAGACGCACCTCGGCTTCGTCTTCCAGAGCTTCAACCTGATCGACGAGCTCACCGTCGAGGGCAACATCGAGCTCGCGCTCCTCTACCAGGACGTGTCGGCCGCCGAGCGGAGGGCGCGGGTGCAGGAGGCGATGGAGCGCATGAAGATCGGCCACCGCGCGAAGCACTTCCCGGCCGCGCTCTCGGGCGGCCAGCAGCAGCGCGTCGCCGTGGCGCGCGCCGTCGTGTCGCGGCCGTCGCTCATCCTGGCCGACGAGCCCACCGGCAACCTCGACTCGCAGCACGGCGAGGAGGTGATGAAGCTCCTGGTCGAGCTCAACGCCGGCGGGACGACGATCGTGATGGTCACGCACTCGCAGGCGCACGCGGAGTATGCGCGCCGGACGATCCATCTGTTCGACGGGAAGGTCGCGACGGAGAAGCTCCATGCTGCGTAACTACCTGACCGTCGCGATCCGCAACCTCGTCGCGCACAAGCTCCACGCCGTCATCAACATCGGCGGGCTGGCGGTCGGGCTCGCGGCGTGCCTCCTCATCCTCCTCTACGTGCGGGACGAGACGTCCTACGAGGACTGGCTGCCGAACGCCGATCGGATCGCCGCGGTCGAGATCACGTTCTTCGCGCCCGGGCGGGAGCCGATGGCATTCGCCGGCACGCCGGGGCCGCTCAAGGCCGCGCTCGACAAGGAGCTCAGCTCCGACATCGAGCGGTCGGTGCGGCTCTTCGACGACCAGGAGCCGGTGCGCGCCGGCGACCGCCAGTTCATCGCCGACACGACCTACGTCGATCCGGGGTTCTTCGAGGTGTTCGACCTGAAGATGGTGGGCGGGGAGCGCGACCGGGTGCTGGCCGACGCGTCGTCGATCCTGCTGTCGCAGACGACCGCGAAGAAGTACTTCGGCGCGGAGCCGGCGATCGGCCAGTCGATCACGGTCAGCGGCACGCGCGCGTACACCGTGATCGGCGTGTTCGCGGACCTCCCGAAGAACAGCCACCTGGGCTTCGACTCGATCGCGCTCTTCGACGTCGAGCGCTACAAGGACCGGCCGTGGGTGGCCGACCAGTGGACGTCGGTCAACGTGCGGACGTACGTCCTCCTGCGGTCGGCGGCCGCGCGCGCGCGCGTCGAGACCGCCATGCCGGGCTTCATCGACCGCAACGTCGTCGTCGACTTCCCGGGCTTCACCGAGAAGCCGAGCACGCTGGTCCGGTTCGACCTCATGCCGGTCCGGGACATCCACCTCCACGCCGACAAGGCCGGCTACGCCCGCACCGGCAGCTTCACGGCGGTCGTGGCCTTCGCCGGCATCGCGCTGCTCATCCTGATCATCGCGTGCATCAACTTCGTCAACCTGGCGACCGCGCGGGCGATGACGCGCGCCCGCGAGGTGTCGATGCGCAAGGTCGTCGGGGCGACGCGGCGGCAGCTGATCGTGCAGCACCTCGGCGAGGCGGTGCTGACGGCGCTCGTCGCGCTGGTCCTCGCGCTCGCGCTGGTCGAGCTCGCGCTCCCGGCCTTCAACGCGTTCCTCCACAAGGAGCTGCGCCTCGACGTGCTCGGCGACCCGTCGCTCGTGGTCGTGATGCTCGGCTTGATCGCGACGGTGGGGGTGGTCGGCGGCCTGTATCCGGCGCTCTACCTGTCGCGGTTTCGGCCCGCCGAGGTGCTGAAGGCCAACCAGTCGTCGGCGCACGGCTCGTCGCTCCTGCGCGCGGGCCTCGTCGTGTTCCAGTTCGCGATCTCGATCGCGCTCATCGTGTGCACGGCGACGATCTACACGCAGACGATCTACGCCCGGACGCTCGATCTCGGGTTCGAACGGGGCGACCGCATGACGGTCACGGGGCTCGGCGACCTCCCCGCCGAGGAGTCGGGGGCGACGCTCAAGCGGGAGATCGCCGCGCTCCCCGGCGTGCGCGGCGTGGCGCTCTCGTCGGACGCGCCGCCCCTGCGCAACAACAACAACGCGCTGCTCTATCCGACCGCGAGCACGGCGGGCGAGAAGCTCCTCATCGAGACGCTGCGCGTCGAGCCCGATTTCTTCGCGGTGTTCGGCGTACAGCCCGTGGCGGGGCGGCTGTTCTCCCTCGATCGGGCCGGCGACTTCCGGCTTCCCGCGAAGGAGCGCGAGCAGAGCACGGAGCCACGGCAGGGCGTGGTGGTGAACCGCGCGTTCGTGGCCAAGCTGGGCGTCAGGAGCCCGGAGGAGGCGATCGGCAAGGTGCTCTGGGAGGTCCAGGAGGAGGGACAGCCGATGATCGCGACCGAGGTGATCGGCGTGGTCCCGGACCTCTACCTGCGCTCGGTGCGTCAGGTGGTGACGCCGCTCATGTACTACGCGCAGCGTCCCGAAGCCGGGTTCAACTGGCTCACCGTGCACGCCGAGCCCGGGCGCCTGCGCGAGCTGCGGCCGCAGATCGAGGCGATCTGGAGCCGCCTCGCGCCGACCGTGCCCATCCGCACCGGCTTCATCGACGAGGACCTGCGCAAGCAGTACGACGGCGACGAGCAGCGCGGCCAGATCTTCGCCGGCTTCGCGGCGTTCGCCATCCTCATCGCGTGCCTCGGCCTGTTCGGCCTGGCGTCGTTCTCGGCGCAGCGTCGCACCAAGGAGATCGGGATGCGCAAGGTGCTGGGCGCGAGCGTGCTCGACATCGTGCGCCTGCTCGTCTGGCAGTTCTCGCGGCCGGTGCTCGTCGCCAACCTGATCGCGTGGCCGGTGTCGTTCTACGTGATGCACCGCTGGCTCGCCGGCTTCCAGTACAAGATCTCGTTGACCGATCCGCGGGTGCTGCTCGGCATCTTCGGGGGCGCGGCGCTCCTGGCGCTCGCCATCGCGTGGCTCACGACGGCCGGGCACGCCTACAAGGTGGCGCGCGCGAACCCGGGGCGCGCGCTGCGCGTCGAGTGACGGGCGGCGTGGCTAGCGGTAGACGAGCCCGAGCTCGAACATGCGCGGCGCGCCCTCGGTGTCGACGCCGGCGCGCCCGACGAGGTAGCGGCGGTCGAGGAGGTTCTGCACCGAGGCGAACACGGTCAGGCCGGCGCCGAGCGCGCGGGCGACGCGTGCGTCGACGACGGTCGCGTCCGCCATCGGCAGGGTCTCGCGATCGTCCTCGAACTGGCGGCCCATGTGGCGGACCTGCGCGGTCGCGGTGAGCCAGCGGGCGTCGTCGAAGGTCAGCGAGGCGACGGCGCGGTGCCGTGGATCCTGCGGCAGGCGGTTGCCGACGAGCTCGGGCGCCATCGGCGCGTCGGTGATCCGGGCGTCGGCGAACGTGTAGGCGACGAGCACGTACCACGCCGCGCGCGGGCGCCAGCTCAGGTCGAGCTCGAGCCCGGCGATGCGCGAGCGGCCGAGGTTCTGGCGCTGCCGCGTGGCGCCGCTCGGCAGCGGCTCGGCCAGGGTGACGTTGGCGACCGCGCCGTCGAGGCGGTTGTAGAAGCCGGTGGCGCGCGCGACGACGCCGTCGACGACGAGCTGCGGGCCGGCCTCGGCGCCCCACAGCGTCTCCGGCTCGAGGTCGGGGTTGGCCTCGGTCAGGATCGTCCCGACCTGGAACGGCCGGTACAGCTCGTTGAGGGTCGGGGCGCGGAACGCGCGGTAGACGGACGCGCGCAGGGCGACGGCGTCGGTCGCGTCGTAGAGGAGGCCGAGGCGGGGATCGAGCTGGAGCTCGTCGCGATCGGGGAAGGCTTGCGTCATCGCCGAGCCGTCGCCGAAGCGCGACACGCGCGCGCCGCCGGCGGCGAGCAGCACCTCGCGGGCGTGTTCGTCCAGGA
>JAIOII010000131.1 GCA_019912685.1 Kofleriaceae bacterium | reverse complement strand
AGCGCGACGCACGAGAGCGCCAGCGCCAGCCGCAGCCCCTTCGCCACCTGCGCGCCTGCCGCGACCACCGCGCCGTCGGTCGCCTGCGGGCTGCGCGTCACCCGCGCGACCAGCCGGTCACCGACGACCACGTCGAGCTGGCGGGTGCCGTCGGCCTCCTCGGTGATCGCCGGGCTGAAGCGCAGCGTCTCGTCGCCGTTCGCGGCGACCGTCGACACCCGCAGACCGTCATGACCGTACGCATACGAGACGGTGCCCGGCTGGCCGTTCGCGCCGGGGACGCCGTGCACGCGGATCAGCTGGTCGAAGCCGTTGTAGTCGATGGTCACGCCGCCCTGGCGCACGACGCGGCCGGCGTCGTCATGGTCGAACGTGGTCGGCGGCGCCGCCCCGTCGTGGAGGATCGACGTCAGCTGGCGCGGGCCGCGGACCACGCCGGCCGCGTCGGTCCCTCCGTAGCGATACTGGCCGCTCAGGATCGGCAGGGCCGTCGGGCCCTGCACGTCGCGGCGGATCATGTTCTGCAGGCCGTCGTACTGGTACGTGAACGCGAACGCCGCCGGCCCGCTGCCGATCGCCGCGCTGGTGAGGCGCGCCCCGCCGTCGTAGGCGAAGGTCGCGGTGTGGTCGAGCCCGACGCCGTCGGAGTCGGTCACCGACGTGATCGAGCCGAAGGCGTTGTACGCGACGGCGACGTCGTAGAGCGGCGCGCCGCCGGGACGGTCGATGCGGATGCGGGTGGCCTGGCCGAGCACGTCGCGCTGGTAGGTCTGCACCACGCCGTTGCCGAACTGCTCGCGCAGCACGCGTCCGCTGGCGTCCTGGCTCTCGAGCTCCCACAGGTCACCGACCGCGATCGGTCGCCCGGCCGCGTCGTAGGTGATGTCGAACGCGAAGCCGTCGCCGTCGCTCGTCGCGAGCAGGAGCCCCGACGCGCCGTAGGTCATGGTCTGCTCGGCGGTCCGGCCGTGGATCGAGCGGCGCACGCGGGTGAGCCGGCCGAGCTCGTCGTAGCCGTGCTGCACGACGCCGGTAGGCTCCGCCACCCACGCCAGGCGACCGGCGGTGCGCGCGAACGCGGCGCCGTCGAGCGCGTCGTCGTAGTGGTAGACGAACTGCGAGCCGTCGTCGGCGACGACCGAGCTCAGCCGTCCGGCGCCGTCGTAGGCGTACGCGATGGTCTGGCCGGCGCCGTTCTCGTGCGTGGTCAGGCGGCCGCCGTCGTCGTAGCCGAGCACGCGATCGCCGATGTCGGGGTCGGTCGCGAACACGAGCCGGCCGAGCGTGTCGTAGCCGAACTGGTGCTCGACGGCGCCGCCGGCGACCGGCAGGCGCATCGCGGTGATGCGACCGGCAACGTCGTAGGTCGCCTCGACCGCCTCGACCACGCCGTTCACGGTGCGCTCGGTGCGGCGCACCCGCGCCTGACCGTCGAGGTACGTGGTGACCGGCGCGCGACCATCGCTCGTCGTGGTGGTCGCGAACGCGCGATAGACGCGCGTGCTCCGGGTGCCGTCCGGGAGCGTCTGCACGGTAGGGCGATCGAGCGCGTCGTAGGCGACGGTGCGCATCGCCGCCGTCGCCGGAAGCGCGCTGGCCACCAGCGCGGTGAGCTCGCCGTCCCACGTGAAGGTGTTCGAGATGGCCGTGGTGCGACCGATCGCGTCGCGCTGGCGCCGGTTGCTCACCAGCCAGCGCGTGGTGTCGAGCCGCGTCGCGCTGAAGATCGGCTCGCCCGCGCTGCCGAGCACGTCCACCGTGTGGCGCCATCGCGCGTCCGGTGTCCACGTGGGCGGCAGCGGCGGAACCGCGTCGAGCGGTCCGTCGAAGGTGAAGGTCTCGACGTACGGGCGCGGTGCGGACGCGTGGTAGAGGTGATGGACGTGCGGCGCCGCGCCCTCGCGCGCCAGCGCGCGCAGCCGGCCGAGGCCGTCGTAGCTCGCGAGGAGCGCGGTGCCGTCGGGCTCGACGATCCGCGCCGGTTGCTGCAGGACGTCGTCCCACGCCACCTGCCAGCGCAAGGTCTTCATCGGCGACGGAAACACGGTCTCGGCCACCGGGTGGAGGCCGTGCGCGTCGTACGCGAGGTGGCGCGTCACGCCGCCGGCGGTCACCGTCGCGGGCGCGCCGCTCGCGGTGTACGTCGTCGCGGTCGTCGTCACCCACCGCGCCTCGGTGTCGAGGTACCGGCGTTCGACGCGCGGCCAGCCGGCGCCGGCGTCGCAGAGCGGCGCGACGCTCTCGTCGTCACCGAACAGGGTCTGGGCATGCGACACCGGCACGTCGCTCGACGGCGCGGCGCCCGGCGCCAGCAGCCACGCCTCGCACACGCGGTCGCGCACGCCGGCGGCCGAGCGGCCGAGCGTGTAGCGCGTGCGCGTGATCGACTCGTCGCCCTGCAGATCCAGCCGGCCCAGGCTCCGCGCCTCGATCACGCGGCCTTCGTCGTCGTGGCCGTACTCGTCACGCGTCACCAGCGGCACGGGCTCGCCCTCGTGGTGGCGGGTCTCGGTCGAGCGCACGATCGCCCGGCGCAGGCGCGGCTCGTCGGCGGGCAGGCCGGCCACCGCGACGGTGGCGGCGTCGTGGACGCTCTCGCGGAGGAGCGTCCCGGTGCCGTCCTCGATGCGCTCGGACAGCACCTGACCGCGCAGCACGCGATCGATGCCGAGCCCTGACGCGTAGCGCGTCGTCACCCGGATCGTGGCGGCGGCGGCGACGCCGTCCGCGGGATCCGGCCGCGTCGAGGTCGACTGCTGGAAGCCGATGAAGCGTCGCTCGTCGGGATCGTAGATGGCGTCGCGCACGTCGAGGCGTGACGACCGCGCCGGCTCGCCCGACGCGAGCGAGAGCCGCTGGGTCACCGTCACCGGGATCGACACCGGCATGGTCGTGGTCCACGGCGCACCGTCGGCCTCGGCCGCGAACATCGCCGTGGTCGACGCCTGGTAGCCGAACCGCTGGGTCTGGCCGAGACCGTTGTCGACCTCGATCAGCATGCCGGCGGTGGTCGGCCCGGCGAGGTCGACGATCCACATGCCGGCGTTCGACGACCACACCAGATCCTCGGAGCCGTTGCCGTTGGCGTCGGCGACCGCGACGACGACGCTCGCGTCGGTGCCGGGCGGGCGCGCGACCGCGACCGCGGCGGCGTCGAACGCGCCGTTGGCGAGGCCGCGGTACCAGGCGACGTTGCCGCCGCGCACCACGGCGACGTCGAGCAGGCCGTCGCGATCGAGATCGCCGAGGCGGATCTGCGACGCGGAGACCGAGCCGGTCCACGGGTAGGCGACGTCGCGGTACTTCTCGAAGGTGCCGTCGCCGCGGCCGAGGTAGACGTAGAACATCGACGACGCCATGTGGATGGCGTCGGCGAGCCCGTCGCCGTTGAGGTCGTAGAACGACGTCGCCGCCGCGCCGGGCTGGATGATCGGTCGGCTCGGATCGATCGCCGGCCGGCTCAGCGGCGCGCCGAGGCCGGCGGCCGTGCCGTAGCGGAGCTTGATGGTGCTGCCGAAGGGCGCCAGCACGTCCATGCGGCGGTCGCCGTCGACGTCGGCGATCGCCACCCCGGCCAGAGAGACGTTGGCGGCGCCCGCCAGCGCGCCGAGCGAGATCCAGCTCGCCGACGGGCGATCGAGCTTGTGGACCACCCACTGCGATCCCACCTGGCGGACCATCTCGGCGACCGAGTCGCCGTCGAGATCGACGAGGCGCACCTGATCGAGCGACGAGCCGGTCGCGCCCGGCATCGGCGCCGGCGGCGCGAACCGGCCGCCGATGTTGCGGCGCCAGCTGTGGCCCGAGGTGTGGAGGCGCAGCAGATCCATCGCGCCATCGTTGTCGACGTCGAAGAGGCTGGTCCCGAGGAGGTTCAGGCCCCAGCCGGTGACGTCGGGCACCGCGGTCTGCGTCGCGGCCTCGGCGGCGGCGTAGGTGAAGCGCGTCTCGGGCAACGCGTCGACGCCGTCGCCGCTGGTGACGCGGACGCTCTTCACGCGCGTCAGCGGGAAGCGATCGTCGTAGGCGAGCGCGACGATCCGCTGCGTGCCGCCGAACGACGACACGCGCACGCGCGCGAGGCGCAGGGCCGACTCGACGCGGAACCCGGTGCGGTAGCTGACCACGGCGTCGGCCCGCGGCTCGTACTCGAGCGCGGCGCGGAACACGCGCGCGCCGCCGACGCTCGGACCCCACTCGATGCGGTCGAGGTAGACCTCGCCCTTGTCGGTGCGGTAGCCGTAGACGATCCGGTTGCCGGCGACGTCGCGGATCTCCTCGAGGTACCAGGCGCTGACGTTCGCGCCCGACGCCTTGCGGGCCGCCGCGGTGGTGCCGAACCGGTACACGCGCCCGTCGGCGTCGGTCAGCTCGTAGCCGCCGTCGACGGTGCGGCCGGCGATGGCGTGGCCCTGGCCTTCGATGCGGAGCTCGCCGCTCGCGAGGCTCACGACCTGGCCGCCGGCGCCGAGCCCGAACAGCTCGATCTCGTCGGTGGCGTCGTAGTGCGGGACGCCCAGGCGAAGCGAGCGCTGGATCCCGGCCTGGGCCATCCCCCAGCCGACGCCGAGCGGACCGTTGCCGAGCCCGCCGTCGTAGCCGAACGAGAGCGACGGCGTCAGCCCGCCGGGGCCGGCGGGAAGATCGATCGGTACCGCGTACGTCACCTGGCCGGTGAACGCGCTCACCGACGCGTTGTCGGCGAGGCCGCGCACGGAGCCGGGTCCGGACGGCAGCTTGACGGTCTGCGCGGTGACCGCGCCGGGGGAGGGACCGCCCATCGCGAACGCAGCGGTGGGCACGAGCGCCGCGAGGGCGGCGCAGGCAAATCGAAGGGAGCGCATGAGTTCTCCTGTCAGTCGGCGGTGATCGGGCCGGTGCTCGTGTCGAGCTGGATCGCGGCGTCGGGGCGCTTCGTCCTGAAGTTCACCGCCGGCGTGTCGTCGACGGAGACGAAGTCGAACCGCAGGTTGAAGTCCATCAGGCTGCCGGGATCGAGGCCCGCATCCAGCGCGGTCACGGGGAACAAGAGGACGTAGTCGCCGTACAGGCCGCGCAGCGACAGCTCGGTCGACGAGCCGTTGTACGCCTCCTCGCGCTCGCGGAAGTCCTGGAGCGCGCCGGCCACGTCGAGCCGAAAGACGCTGATGTCGGCGACCGAGCTCGACGCCGGCGTCTGGTACACCGCCGGATCGCCGCCGCCGACGAGGAGGTTCGCCTCGGGCCGCCAGGTGGCGGTGCGCAGGCCGTCGCGCTTGCACTGGCGGCTGGCGAACACGTTGCGCTTGATCAGCTTGAGGTGCATCGCGCCGCTGTTGCCGCTGGGGAACCCGACCGCGCCGACGTTGACCCTCCAGATCCGCTCCGCACATCGCCACACCGGCACGTCGGCGTCGTTCTTGGGCACGAGGCTGAACCGCACGCCCTGGCCGAGGTACTCGCCCGTCGACGAGTACACCGGCCGCAGGTGCGCCTTCAGCGCGCTGCCGAAGTCGGGCGAGCTCTCGGGTAGGCCGAAGTAGCGGTGGCCGAGATCGAAGGTCATGTGGCCGAGCTTCGGCTCGTTACCCCAGACCAACCGAGGCTGGGTCTGGCCGCGGAGCCGCTCGAGCTGGGCCCTGAGCTGCTCGGGGTGTGTCGCGCCGAGGACGGCGGAGCGCAGCGGCCTGGGGTCCATCGGCGTCGTGTACGTGTCCTGGGTGTCGTACTCGGTCGCGCGCAGCGCGATGTACGTGTAGCGGCGGGCGCTCTCGAAGAGTCGCTGGTACGTGGCGAGGTCCTCCGCCAGCCAGTAGTGGAACGCGATCGGGATCGACGCGCGCTCGCGCTCGCGCTCGATGACCACCGGCGCCTCGAGCACGATCTGATGGGCCTCGGCGAGCGCGTTGGCGAAGGCGAGGTTCGCGGCGTCGAGCTGCGACAGCGCCTGCTTCGCGGCGTCCTCGGCGCTCGCGATCGATCGCTCGATCTGATCGGCCTGCACCCAGCACGACCGGATCTCGGCGCGGGCGGAGCGCGCGGTCATGACCGCGTCGAGCTGGCGCCGCCGATCCTCCATGGAGGTCTGGAGGAGCGGGAGGACGCTCGATAGCACGCCGCCGCCGGTGGCGAGCGAGAGCCCGACGATGGTCTTCTTGGTGATGTCCTCGACCGCCAGGCCGGGATTGACGAGCGCCGTCCCCACGCTGGCCGCGATACCCGTGATCGCGCCGAAGATCGCGTCCTCCTTCTCCTTCTTGCGGGCGAGCTCGTTGAACTCGTCGATGAGCTGCAGGGTGCCTTGCTCACCGCCCGCGGGGCATTCGACCCCGCTCAGCTCGTACCGGTCGAGCACGGTGCAGCCCTCGAGATCGACCTCCTTGAGGATGCAGAGCTTCTGCGCAGAGGCGGCGTTGGCCGAGGCGGCGAGCCAGCTCTGGTGCGCCGCCTGGTACGCGAAGTACGCGGTGCGGATGTCGATCACGCTCGCGCCGATCGCGCCGCGATAGCAGGTCGGATCGGTGTCGGCGAGCTCGCCGTCGTGCTGGGCCAGGCACGCCGGCGTCGGCTGGACGAAGCAGGTCTCGACCGCGAACGGATGGTCCGGATCGAGGAGCGCGGCGACGATCTGTGCCGGCGTCTGGCCGGGGACGCCACACAGCCGGCGCATCGCATCGCCGTACTTGGTGGTCAGCTCGTCGACGCGCATGTCGCGCGCCTGGTCGCTCTGGAGCTGCTGGATCTCGCTCTGGCGCGCGAGGTTCCATGCGGCGCGGGCGTTGGTCAGCGCGTCGGTCGCCTCGCGGCGGCGAGCCTCGGCGAGCGCGAGCAGGTGATCGGACGCGGCGAAGAACGCGCCCTTGGGGTCGGCCTGCGGCGAGATGCTGTTGTGGTAGATGGGCACCTCGTCGGCGGCCATGCCGAACGGTTCGGCGCACCGCATCGGCGCCAGGCTGCGGGCCAGCTCGAGACGTTTGGCCTGCAGCAGCTTGCGGGCGGCGTCGGCGCGGTCGCTGGTATCGATCGCGGCCAGCCCCTCGACGAGGTGGCTCTGGCGGAGCGTGCGCCCGGCGCGCGCGATGACGGCGTCGACCGCGATGCGCGCGTTCGCCGCGTCGCTCGCGGCGCCGTCGCACGCGACCTGGGTCAGGTCGCCGATCCGGTCGAGCAGGCGCGCGACCACCTCGAGGTGGGTGACCTGGGTCTCGAGCAGCTGGGCGCCGAGCGGCGCGGCGATCTCCTGCGTGGCGTGATCGGTGAGGACCATGTCCTCGGGCCAGACGTCGCGACGGTTCTCGACGAACCCGCGTGCGTTCGACCAGCGGACGAACTCGGTGCGGCTCATCGCGGAGTCGAAGATGGCGACGTCGTCGAGGGTTCCGGGGTAGGACCGCTTGTAGGGCGCCCAGTAGTGATCCGGCTGCACCCAGTAGGCGGCGCCGAGGAGCACCTGGTCGGACGCGACCATGTCGAGGATCCCGGTCGGCTCGTGCTGGTACGACTGCATGAGCTCGACCAAGCCGCCCGGCTGGCGGACGTAGAGCGTGTACGTCTTCGCGGTCGCATCGCGCACGAGCGCGAGCGAGCTACCCTGGGCGATGCCGTCCCGCGGACCTGGTGGCACGCGCCCGAGCACGCCGTAGCCCGTGAAGGTCACCCACTCGACGCCACCGGCGGTGGGGTGGACGACGACCAGCGAGCGCTGCCCGTTCGCGTCCACCGCCTCGGCGACGGCCAGGGTCGGCGTCACGAGCAGCGTGCCGCCGCGGTACGGCGGCGTGTTGTCCGGTGGCTCGCGTGGTGGCCGCGGGTCCTCCTCGGGTGGATCGTCGGGCTCGGGCGGATCGTCTTCGCCCGGCGGCGGCCGCCGCGCGTACGTCCTGTTGGCAGTGGCGGTGGCGGTGGCGATCGGGCGATCGAGCGCGTCGACGTTGAGGGTGATCGTGACGTTGTCGTAGAGCCCGGCGCCGCCGAGGTTCGGGTCGGCCAGCAGGCTGGGCGCGGCGCCGGGCAACGTCGCCTGGAAGCCGGGGCAGTCGTAGCCCTGGAGGAACGAGCTCCGGTCGTGGCTGAGCCCGCACGAGACGCCGCCGGTGAAGTACGCCTGCGGCAAGAGCCAGGTGTAATGGAGGAGGTCGAGGTTCGGGTACGACATGCCGTTGAACGGCCAGTACACGACCGGCCGCTTCACGAGCCGGTAGTCGCGACTCGGGCTGTCCGGCGCGAGCGGCGCCCACCGGACGGCGTCAGCGACGGAGCTCGCGACGCGGCGATCGAGGAGCGCGCTCCATCCCTCGTCGAGCCGGTCGAGCAGCTCGATCAAGGTCTCGCGCGTCTCTGCCGGTGGCGTCGACACCAGGCCATCGTCGTAGTCGCGCGCGGCGAGACCGGTGCTGGCGAGGAAGCCGTGGAGCATCGTCCACTGCTGGACGAGGCGGACCGTGAGCCCGCGGCCGCGCGGCTCGCGCTGCGCGCGCGTGGCGCGGCCGAGGTCGTCGGTGGCGAGGAGACGCAGCGCCGGGACGAAGCGGGCCAGGTTCACGCACTCGCCGACCGACGGGCCGAGCTGCGCGGCGAAGCTGGCGCTGGGTTCCCGCTCGAGATCGTCCATGCAGGTCTCGAGCAGGGTTGGCGACACGACCGCGCTCGGCGGCGCGCGATCGGCGAGCGTGACCATGCCGACCGCGCCCGGCGCCGGCGTCGTGGCGCCGGGGCTGATGCAGGTGAGATCGCCGGAGCGCGAGACGCCGGTGTTGGGATACTGGAGCTGGCTGACGCCGACGCGACCGGCGGCGGACTCGCTGGCCGAGCACAGCACCGACTCGACGAGATCGGGCCCGGTGGTCGCGAACGCGCTCCGGGTCTCGAGCCACGGCGCGATCGCCGACCACCACACGGCCGAGCGCGCGTCGTCGAGCTGGTTGCCGACGGTCAGCGTCGTCGGCGCCCACACCGACGCCGGCACGCACGCCTGGAGGCTCGGCGCGCACACCTCGCCGCCTGCGCAGGCCACCGTCGCGCTGCACTCGGGCCGGTGGTCGCCGGCGCGCACCAGCTGCACCTCCCACGCGTCGAGGCCGACCGCGCCGGGCACGTCCAGCTGAAGCGGCAGCTCGACGGTGCGAGCGTCGAGATCGACGGTCGCCACGCCGGCCGCGTACCGCCCGACGATCCCGCCGGTGCTGGCGCCCGGGCCGCGCAGCCACACCATGCGTCGCCACGTCTCCGGTTGCTGCGCGCTGGTGCGGAGATCGAGCAAGAGCGCGCCGTCGGGCGCGAGGGTGCGGCTCGGGTCGCGGACGAGGAGCTGACCGTCGCGGATCCGCGCGGTCACCGCGACGCCGGCCGGATAATCCGGTGACGTCGCGACGCCGCCGTAGAGGCCGGTGCCATCGGTCATCGGCTGGCCGGCCGCGGCCGGCACGATCAGCTTGGTGCGCGTGCCGTCGACGAAGAGGATCACCTGGCCGTGGCCGTCCTCGGTTCCCGCGACGGTGCGGGCCGAGGCGGTCTGTGCCGCCTGGTGGCCGCCAGCGCCGAAGACGAACGACCAGCTGGTCAACTGGCACTCGGCGCCCCACGTCGCGCCGTCGCACGACACCTGAGCGCCGTCGCGTCCGAGCACGCGCACGACGGTGTGCTGGGCGGCGGTGAGCTCGGTCGGCGTGGCGTCGACGAGCCGCAGCTCGACGTCGAAGCTCTCGGCCGCGCCGGCGGCGACGGTGGTGAGCACCGGCGGATCGGCGGCGAGGGTCGCGGCGACGCCGGGCGGACCGCTGCCGGGCGTGGCGCAGTGACCGAAGTCGTTGCACACGGCCGGCGCGTCACACGCCGGCGCGTCGCCGGTGACGTCGGGCGGCAGGCACTCGTAGGCGCAGGTGTTGGAGGCACCGTCGCAGAACGAGCCGCACGGGCAGTCGAGATCGGTGGTGCACTCGGCTGGCGGAGCGGCGAGGACGTCCAGGTTGCGCTCGCAGGTGCCGACGACGATCGCCGTCGACCTCGTGGCGGTGGAGGCGTCGTCGTTGCCGCACGCTGCCAGTCCGGCAACGAGGGCGAGGCTCGCGATGACGATCGTTCGTCGGACGATAGGGCTCATCATGGTGTCGGAGCGCGCGCATGTGCAGCGGCAATGCCGCGGCTGCGACCGGTGAGCGCGACCACGATCGCCGCCCGCGACGGGAGCGTCGCCACATCCCGGGCGTCACGCCGCCGCTACGACGGGACAGCGCGACAGGACAGTCGCCGGGACAGTCAGGACAGTTCGGGACAGCTCGGTCTCGTCGCGAGCGGCTCACGGCGAGGCGGCGCGGCGCCTGGTCGTGATGCGGTCCATCGCCGCCTGGACGCCCCGATGGTCGTGGCACGGCTCCGATCCACGGTGCATGCGCGTGGCGTTCGCCGACAGGGTCTCGCCGTGAGCATCCATCCAGATGTGGCTACGTCGCTCGACGTCAGGATCATCCAGGCGACCGAGCCGCTCGAGCAACTCGCCGTGCGCATGGGCGACGCGATGGATGCCGGCGGCCATGGCCGCGCAGTCGCCGCCGGCGCTCTCGATGGCGCTGGCAGCCGCGCCGAAGAGCTCCGTCAGCTCCTCCATGAGCATCGCCACCTCGGCGTCAGGCGACGGAGCCGACGTCGACGTCGGCGCGGCGCGTTCGGACGCGGGCGCCGGCGAAGTCGCCTCCACGGGCCGGCTCGGCGAGCCCGATTCCTTCGCGCAAGCGCACACGACCACGATGGGAACGATCACCCACGCTCTCATGGCCCGCAGGATAGCGGCTGGCCACGGTCATCGACTGGCGCAGCGGCTGACGAACGATTTTCGGAAACCCGGGCTGCGGTCGGCCGATGGCGTGTGCATGCGGAAGGTCTCCCCTTGCCAGGTCCTCATCACCATGATGGCCATCTACGGATGTGGCGCCGACACCAGGACACATGACGCCACGCCCCCTGCGCGAACGCAGCCCATGGGCCCGCCCCGCGCAGCGGATCCGCCACGAACCTCCGACAAGGTCTTGGACGACGGGGCCGCCGCGCGCGAGACCTTCGCGCGGCAGCTGACCGCCGACTTCGCGCCGACCGACAATGTCGTCTTCGCCGCCACCGGACCTGGAGGTCGCCACCTCACCGTCAACCTCACCGTCAACCTCCAGCCTGCGTGCAACGAGAACACGATGCTCGGCATGCTCCAGTTCGCGCCGAGGCTGCGCCAGCTCGGGTTCGACGTGGTGACCTGCCACGGGGAGAGTGCAGTCGGTTACCTTGTTCCAGACGACGGCGCGGCGCCGACGATCTTCGACAAGCGAACGGGGTGGTACTGCGGTGACAACGTCGACGGCCTCCCCTCCAGCTGCTGGCGTACCCGCGAGCAGTGCGCCTTGGTCCATGGGGCGTGCACGTATGGGCAACGACCCGCGCAGTGCACGGTCGTCGACGGTGTTCGCGCGTGCTTCACCACGGCCGAGCACTGCTTCACGCACCGTCGCATCGAAGTCAGATTCGGGCGCGTCTCACCGGACTGCTTCGAGGTGCCGTGATCCTGGTCGTCGATTGCGGTTGCGCGGCTGGATGCCCGACCGAGGCGGGCGGCCTTCACAAGGGGTCGCCTCTGCGCAAGGTGCTCGACGAGGCGTGCGCCGCGGCGAGCGTGGGCCGGCGGGTGACTCCGCACGGCCTGCGCCACACCGCGAACGACCTCCTGCGGCGAGTCGCTTCGGCAGAGGTGACGCGGGCGATCGTCGGTCACGCGACCGAGCAGATGACCCACCAGCCACGTGGACGAGAACGAGAAGCGCGCGGCGGCGGCGCGCGTGCTGGACGTGCTGAACGGCGGAAAAGGGGTGGAGACTGGGGTGGCGGACAATGGGACGTCCGCCGCGACTTCCGCGCCGCAAAAGAAAAACCCGGCGGGGTCGCCGGGTTCGTCAGAGGAGCCGCCCGGATTTGAACCGGGGAATGGTGGTTTTGCAGACCACTGCCTTACCACTTGGCTACGGCTCCAGGTCGTCGACGGGTTTACCCCACGAAGGTGGTAGGTCGCAAGGGTCGACGGTACATGGCGCGCGTGGAGGTGGCCGGTTACGCTGCGCGCGATCGGTCAGCGAGCGCCGAAGCGCGCGCCGACCGTGAGCTGGGCCTCGACATCGTAGAGGGGCGGATTGTCGAGGAACAGCTCGCGCGTCGTGGCGAGCTGGACGGCGAGCCCGAGCTGGACCGAGCCGACGTCGACGTGACCGCCGCCGCCGAGCGCCAGGACGAGGCCGCGCGCGACGATCGTGGTCTCCTGCACCGGCCGGTCCGGGTCGCGGGCGCTCCACACGTGGAGGCGGAACTGCTCGACGCCCACCGCGCCGCGAACGTACAGGAGGCTGCGCGACCCGACGGGCTGCCCGAGGCGGCCGCCGATCAGCGCACGCAGCCGTTCGCTGTTCGGCTGATCGATCAGGAAGGGTTCGCGGCGAAGCGACGCGAACGAGAGCGACAGCTCCGCGCTCGCGTTCGCCCCGGTCACGCCGCCGCGCGCCGTGATCGCCGGGCTCGTCGCGAGCTCGACCTCGGGGATGGGCTCGCCCATCGGCACGACGAGGCCGGCCGCCGCCTCGACGTAGCCGTC
>JAIOII010001325.1 GCA_019912685.1 Kofleriaceae bacterium | reverse complement strand
GGCCGCGACCGGATCCGGCGTCGCCGCGCGACGCACGCGCGGCGCGGTCGTGCGCGGGTCGACGGCGTCGCCGAGAAGCTCGGTGATCGCGGTCGCCACCGCGGCCATCGACGGGAAGCGCTGGTCCGGGCTCTTGGCGAGGCAGCGCGCGAGGAGCGCGTCGAGCTCGCTCCCCCACTCCGCGTCGATCTTGGGGTTCACCGCCGTCGCCGTCGGCGGCGGCTCCTTCAGGTGCGCGGCGATGATCTCGGCGGCCGAGTCGTGGTCGAACGGCGGCTTGCCGGTGACCATGCAGAACAACATGCAGCCGAGCGAGTAGACGTCCGAGCGCGCATCGACGTCGTGGGCGCCCTTGCACTGCTCCGGCGACATGTAGAGCGGCGTGCCCATGATCGCGCCGGTCCGCGTGCGCGAGCGACTGCCGTCGCTGCGCGCGAGCTTGGCGATGCCGAAGTCGAGGATCTTCGCGCGCTCGCCTCCGGGCACGGCCGGGTCGGCGACCATGAAGACGTTCTCGAGCTTGAGGTCGCGGTGGATCACGCCGCGCACGTGCGCGGCCTCGAGCGAGGTCGCGACCTGGCGCGCGATGCGCAGCGCCTGCACCGGCGGCATCGGGCCGTCGCCCTCGACGCGCACGTCGAGGGTCTCGCCCTCGAGGTACTCCATGACGATGTAGGCGCTGCCGTCGGTGTGGTAGCCGAAGTCGAAGATCTGGACGATGCCGGGGTCCGGGATCGACGTGGTCGCGCGCGCCTCGTTGAAGAACCGATCGACGAGCTCCTCGTCGGCCGAGAGCGCGGGCAGGAGCACCTTGAGCGCCGCCGGGCGCTTGAGCAGCGCGTGCTCCGCGAGGTAGACCGCCCCCATGCCGCCCTTCCCGATCAGGCGCGTGACCACGTAGCTGCCGACGGTGGCCCCCTCCATGCCTGGTACCATGGTGATGCGAGGCGCGGGCCAGCGCAACCCGCGTGAGGTCCAGAGGAGCTCGAAGTCGCGGCGTACATGTGGGATGCGGGCTGCCGCCGTCACCTGCGGGCCCGGGCCTGCACCTTGCCGATCACCCACGCCATGGGCCGCTCGGCGGCGAACAGCGGCGCGTACGCGACCCACACGAGCGGATACGGAAACACGATCGCCATGAGCGCGACCACGCCGACGTGGAAGCCCCACGCCAGGAGGGCCCACGCGAGCGCGACGCGGCCGCCGGCGAGGGCGACGGGCGCGCCGAGCTCGATGGCGAGCGTCGCGAACGCCATCACCTCGAACAACCACGCGTGCTCGAGGAGCGGCGTCGCGAGCGGGCTCGCGTCGGCGCCGAGCAGCACCTTGCGCAGGTTGTCGACGGCGACCTGATCGCGGAGAAAGTCGCCCTCGGCCCACGCGAGGCCGCCGAGCCGCAGCTTGGCGATGCCCGCGAGCACGTACGTGAGGCACGTGAGCGCGGCCATGAGCCGGAGCGGCCAGCCGTAGGCCTCCGACGGTGACGACGCCCCGCGGCGCCGCGCGTCGACGGACCAGGCGTCGGCGGCCGGCGCGAGCGCCAGGACGATCACGTGGAGCACGAGCAGGTTCTCGGTGTGGAACGGCATGCCCCACGAGCTCCGGTAGGTGAGGACCCACAGGAGCAGGGCGGCGAAGAGCGGCGCGGTGACCCGATACCAGACGCCGGCGACGAACGCGGCGGCCAGGACGACCGTGATCACGAGGATGGCGGTGTGCGCGGCGGCCGAGAGCGGCTGCTCGAGGATGCGGGTGACGCCGAGGGGGACGAAGTCGCGCGCGGGGAAGCGCGCATACCCGAGGAACATGGGGAGGCGCGTCGTCAGGTAGAGGAAGGCGAAGGCGCCGACGAGGATGCGCAGCGCGGCGAGGCGCTCGGCGGGCGCGGGGCGGAACCACCAGCGCAGCGCCGCGGTCATGGTCGCTCGCCTCGCGGGCCGCGGGGAATCGGACAGCGCGCGTGCGTGCGCTCGGGCCCACGGCGATCGTGGACGAGGTAGTCGACGCCCCGGTGATCGCCGAAGACGACCTGGATCGTGTCCATCGCGTCGAAGCGGCGATCGCGCGCGGCGCGCGCGGCGACCTCGGCGCAGAGCGTGGACGCCTTGCCGGACTGCACGGCGCGGCGGATGGTCATGAGCGCCTGCATGACCTCGTGGTTGGCGACGAGCTCCGGCGGGACGTGGCGCCGCGCGTCGCCCGGCCCGGTCGCGATGACGTAGTCGATCGCGACGCGCGCGTGGGGGCGCTGGAAGGCGAACATCGGGTACGTCGACAGCGGGAAGGAGTCGCCGTACGCCGGGTCGCGGCGGAGCGGATAGGCGACGGCGAGGAGCATCGCGACGCTCACGAGGCCGCCCCAGGTGCGCGTCGCGCTCATCGCCGTCGTTGTATCACCGCGCCGGCGTCATCACGTGCACGTGACCGAGCTCGCGCTCGCGCTGGC
>JAIOII010001324.1 GCA_019912685.1 Kofleriaceae bacterium | reverse complement strand
TGTTGGCGAGCGCCAGAAAGCGCAGAAATCTGAACCGGCCGAGCGGTCAGGCCCTCGCCTTCGCGCGGCGTGAAGGCTTGGCGGCCTGAGCCTCGCGGCGGCGGTAGCTGTCGCCCTCGATGGCGATGATGTCGGCGTGGTGGACGACGCGGTCGATGAGCGCGGTGGTGCAGGCGGCGTTGGGGAAGATGGTCGGCCAGTCGCTGAACGCGAGGTTCGTCGTCAGGACGAGGCTGCGCTTCTCGTAGCGCCGGCTCACGACCTCGAAGAGAAGGTCCGCGTTGCGTGCGTCGTACGAGAGGTACCCGATCTCGTCGAGGCAGAGGAGTGGACGCGAAGCGTAGTAGCGGAGGCGGCGGTCGAGAGCGCGCGCGGATTCCTGGCCGCCGAGGTCGAGGAGCATCTGCGCGGCGGTGATGAACAGCGCGCCGTGGCCGGCGAGCAGCGCGGCGTGCGCAATGTTCTGGGCGATCATCGTCTTGCCCAGGCCCTGCGGCGCGACGAGCACGATGTTGCGGGCACCGTCGAGGAAGTCGAGCTGCATCGCGGCCTCGACGGCATCGCGGTCGATGCGCCTGGGCCAGTTCCAGTCGAAGTCGGCGAGCGGCTTGAAGCCGCCGAGCTTGGAGCGCCCGATGCGGCGTTCGAGGCTCTTCTGGGCGCGAGCGCGCTGCTCGGCTTCGACGATGTGCTCGAGGAGCTGGGTCGCGTTCCACCGTCGCTTGGTGGCGAGCGCGACGAGGTCGTCGAGCTCCGCCGCGGTGTGCGCGAGGCCGATGGCCTTGAGGGACTCGGTGAGCGTGGTCACGACGATGTCTCCTCCGGCGGCGCCGGCTCGTCGTCGACAGCGTAGAGCTCGTCGTAGCGGTCGAGGGCGTGCGGCGTGACGCGCAGGTCGCGGACGCGAGGATCGGCGGGCAGGACGGCATCGAGGGGCGGCGGTGTCTTTCGCGCGCGCGCCCACTGGTCGAGCAGGTGGGCGACCGAGGCCGCGCTGAGCGCGCCGCGTGCCATCGCCTCGGCGATGGCGCGGTCGAGCTCGGTCGCGCCGTAGCGATCGAGGAGCTGGAGTAGCCGCGCCGTCTGGCCGCCGAGGTTCTCGCCGCGCAGGGCGATGGCGTCGAGGAGCGCGTCGGCGTGCTTGCAGGTCGCGCGCAAGCGGTCGCGGCCTCGCAGGTCGTGCGCGCGCCGCTTGTCGTGAGCGAGTGCCGCCACGTGGCGCGGATCCTCGATGGTCTTGCCACGGTCGTAGCTCCGCCGGTGACGCGCCACTTCGTTGTTCCCGTCGAGCACGCGCAGCTCGTGCTCCTCGGTGACCAAGGTGAGCGGCTTGCGTACGAGCGGGTGCGGGATCGAGTAGTCGTTGAGGTCGAAGCGAACGTACGGCGTCTTGCCGGAGGCTATGCCGGAGATGCGCCCGCACGCCATCGGGTGCTCGGGCAGTGGCAACAGGCGCGGGCGTTCGTCGTCGAGCAGCTCGACCACGGTGCGGCCCTCGGCGTGGCCGGGCGCGCGCCGCACGTGCGCGACCTCGGCAATCCACCGCGCGAGCTGCGCGTTGAGGTCCTCGACGGAGCTGAACCGCCGCGCGGCAAAGAACGAGTGGCGCAGGTACTGGATCAGGCGCTCGACCTTGCCCTTCTCGTTGCCGCGGTACGGCGCACACGGCTTGGGCGCGAAGCAGTAGTGTCCGGCGAGGTCGAGGATGCGCGGGTGGAACTTGATGTGGTCGCCGACGCGCTCGAGGACGACGCTCTTGAGGTTGTCGTAGAGGATCTCGCGCGGCACGCCGCCGAGCGCCTCGAAGGCGAGGCGATGGCCGCGCAGGAACGCCTCAAGCGTCGCGTCGAGCATGAACCGTGCGTACATCGCGCGCGACCACGCGAGCACGAACACGAAGCACCACAGGGTTCGCTTGGCGGCGCCGACCTGGATCTTGCCGAAGTGGCCCCAGTCGACCTGCGCCTGCTCGCCCGGCAACGTCGCGAGGCGGAGGAACGCTTCGACTCGCGTCGGTCGCACGCTGCTCACGTAGCGGCGAAGCTGCGTGACCGAGCCCTGGTACCCGCGGACGCGGAGCATCTCGTGGATGCGGGTCGCGCGCAGCCGCGGGTGGTCGTCGAGGATCTTGCCGACCAGGCCCTTGTACGGGTCGAGCATCGTCGGGCGGACCAAGGTCCCGGCGCTGACGAACCGGTCGGACTCGATGGCGTGACGGACGGCGTCGTGATGCACACCGAGCTCGCTCGAGATCGTGCCGATCTTCCAGTGCTCGGCGTAGAACAGACGGCGGATGCGCGCGCGCTGCGCCGCATCCATCATCGCGCCGCCTCGAACAGCGCGAGCTGTCGCAGATCGTGGAACACGCCCATCCCGTCGAGCCGGTCACGATGGTGGGGCCTGCGACGGGGGACGTACTCGAGCTTGTACAGCGGCGCCCCCTCGAAGTCGGCGCCGAAGTCGAGCCTGAGTCTCGTGGCGCAGGAACCGTCCTGATCGTCCACAACGATGACAGCGCGGACCGCGGTGCCCTGCCACATCGCCAGCGCCTCCAAGAGCGTCGGCAATGCCCGAGGGTGCTGCGCCGTCGCCGACAGCCGCGCCTTGAGCACCGTCTCCGTCGGGCCGCACGTCGCCAGGATCCTCGTCTCGTCGCATCTCGAATCGATGACTACCCACAGCGGACTCATCCTCGGTCTCCTCGCCGTTCGCGGACGATGCGTCATGCACCGGGGCCGGAGTCGGCGACCACACCTCTACGGCCGCGGGCAAGTTTTCAACAGAGGCCTCTGTCCGGTTTCCGGACTGATGCGTCATCTTCGCGAGCTCGCGTCGAATGAGGTACTGCTGCTGGCGTGCCGCGTGGTTCGCCCGGCCTGCGTCGGTTCGCTGATAGCGGCGACCCGCGGCGCGCTGCGACTCCTGCCGTGCCAGCGCCGCGCAGGACCGGGTGCAATACCGCTCACCGTCGTCGCACCACGGGCACAAGAAGAAGACCTGGCCGCACCGAGCGCAGGTCACGAACCGCAGGGACTCGACTTCCGTCCGACCGATTCTCTAGGCTGCCCCGAGGAGACGCAACTTATGGCCAAGCGCAAGAAGCATCACGCCAAGACCTTCCAGCAGCGCCAGAGCGAGCGCCGACTCGCCGAGGACAAGGATCGCGCCCTCGTCGAGGACACGGCGCGGAAGTTCGCCTGCTCGCACGCCGTGGCCCGCGACTTCGCCGAACAGTGCGAGCTTCGCATCGACGACCTGGACTTCGACCTCATCTGCAGCGACCTCGCCCTCGAGTTCTGGGCCGCGCCGCCGCCGCCTGCTCAGCACATCGTCGACCTCATCCGCGAGCTCGCCGACGAACGCCGGCGCCATCGAGCTGCGCTCGGCAGCCTTGCACAGCGGCTCTACGACACCACCCGCGACGCCACCGTGCACCACCATCTCGGTCTCCCCATCGAGCACTACGAGCAGAGGGTCCGCGACACGATCCTCCCCGGCCCTGACCCGCGGCCGGTCCAGAATCCCGCGGTTTCAGGTGACCGCTGACA
>JAIOII010001323.1 GCA_019912685.1 Kofleriaceae bacterium | reverse complement strand
GTGGCGCGCCGGTCACCTCGTCGGCAGGTCGCAGCTCGGGCGGCGGTTGCGCGTCCGCCGGCATCGCGACGCTGGCCGCCGCGAGCGCGATCGCCGTCGAGAATCGCCGTGGGATCGACATACCACCACCGATCCGACCTCGCAGCTTTCATGCCACGCCCACGGCCCGCCATACCCCTCACTTGCGCCATCGCGCCGCGAAGCCCCTGCGCCTCGCGCTCCGCCGCCGCAGCTCTTGCGTGCTACGGCGCCGGGAACGGGTTCGCAGGCTGGTAGGTCTCGATGGCGGATTCGCCGCCGGTCGCGAGCTGGTACCACGGCGAGAGGATCTCGAGCTGGAAGAGCGCGCCGTCCTCGTCGAGGACGACGACGAGCGTCTCGTCTTCCTTGCGTACGACCGTCACCGGCTCGCCCGCGATCGGCCATGCGATGCCCATGTAGTAGAGCTGTCGCTCCGCGGGCGTCGCCGGCGCGATCTCGCCGTCGGCGAAGTGGCGCGCCATCGCCCTCACCGCGTTGCTCGCCATGAACGGCGCGAGCGCATCGAAGCGAACCGCGCGGCCGTGCGCCATCACGACGCGATCGCGGACCCGCACGCGCCCCACCACCGGGATCCCTTCGCTGCTGCCGAGCCCCGCGAGTTGCCATGTGCTCCACAGCCCGGGACCGAAGGCGACCGCCGTCCGGAGGTCTCCCGCCTCGAGCGCGCCGTCGCGCATGCGCCCGAGCATCGCGGCGACACGCGCCTCGGTCTCCGGCGCCGACACCGTGTCGCCCCAGGCGCCGGTTTCCGTCGCGGGCGCGCGCGTCTCGTCCGGTCGCGCTTCCGCCGACGCGGACTGCGGCGGCGAGGATGGCGCCGCAGGCGTCGCGGCACGTCCATGTCCACCGCATCCCAGCGCGAGCACGCACATGCACGTGGAGACGAGGGCGTTCCGCATCCCACGATCATGCCACGCGTCCACGCGGCTACTTCTCGGTCGGCGATGGCTTCTTCTTCTTGCCGGGCAGGATGTTCATCAGCTTGCAGATGATGCCCAGCATGATCTCGTCGGCGCCGCCGCCGATCGACATGAGGCGCGTGTCGCGGAACGCGCGCGACGCCGGGTTGTCCCACATGAAGCCCATGCCGCCCCAGTACTGGAGGCACGAGTCGGAGACCTCGCGCACGAGGCGGCCGGCCTTGAGCTTGGCCATCGACGCGAGCAGCGTGACGTCGGCGCCGCCGACGTAGTCCTCGATCGCGCGGTAGCAGAGCGAGCGCAGGAGCTCGACCTCGGTGCGCAGCTCGGCGAAGCGGAAGTGGATCACCTGGTTGTCGATGAGCGCCTGGCCGAAGGTCTGGCGCTCCTTGCAGTACGCGATCGTCGCGTCGATCACGCGCTCCATGCCCTTGAGCGCGCTCATCGCGCCGAAGAGCCGCTCCTCCTGGAACTGCACCATCTGCATCATGAAGCCCATGCCCTCGGCGCCGATGCGGTGGCGCTGCGGGACGCGCACGTCCTCGAAGTAGATGGGCACGGTGTCGCTCGCGCGCATGCCGAGCTTGTCGAGCTTGGGCCCGATGGTGACGCCCTTGGTCCTGGTCGGGACGATCACCAGCGACTTGTTCATGTGCACCGGCCCTTCGCCGGTGTTGGTGAGCACGCACAGCCAGTCGGCCTGGGCGCCGTTGGTGATCCACATCTTCGAGCCGTTGATGACGTAGTCGTCGCCGTCCTTGCGCGCGTGGGTCTTGAGCGCGGCGACGTCCGAGCCGCCGCCGACCTCCGACACCGCGATCGACGTGACCATGTCGCCGGCGATCGCGGGCGCGAGGAACTCGCGGCGCAGCTCGTCGGAGCCCCAGCGCGCGAGCGCCGGCGTCGCCATGTCGGTCTGCACGCCGAGCGCCATCGGCACCGAGCCGCCGTTGCACGTGCCCAGCTCCTCGGCGGCGGCGGCGGCGTACGAGTAGTCGAGGCCCATGCCGCCGTACGGCTCGGGCTTGTTGATGCCGAGCAAGCCGAGCTTGCCCGCCTTCTTGAACACCTCGTGCGCGGGGAAGGCGCCGGCCTTCTCCCACTCGTCGCAGTACGGGTTGATCTCCTTCTCGCAGAAGTCCCGCACGGTCTTCTTGATCTGCCGGTGCTCGTCGGTGAAGCGCATGGTTCCCTCTCTCGCCGCCCACCGTACACGCGCGCCCCGGTGCGTGCCACCGCGCCCCCGTTACACACGCTTACGTCAGCTGAGGCCGTACTTCTTCAGCTTCTCGTACAGGGTCGACGCGGCGATGCCGAGCTTCTTGGCGGCGCGCGTCTTGTTGCCGCCCTCCTGATCGAGCGTCTGCTTGATCGCTGTCTTCTCGATCATCTCGAGCGTGCGACCGGCCAGCGGCAGCTGCTCGAGGTCGCGCTCCTTCCGGCCGGTCGCCGGGAACATGAGGTGACGCACGTCGAGGACGTCGCCGTCGAGCATCGCGACCGCCGTCGTGATGACGTTGCGCAGCTCGCGCACGTTGCCGGGCCAGTCGTACGCGGCGAGCGCGGTCATCGCCGCCGGCGTCGGCCGGGCCCGCCCCTCGAGCATGTGCTCGATGAGCGTCGGCAGGTCCTCGGGGCGCGCGCGCAGCGGCGGCACCTCGACGACGGCGGCGGTGATGCGGAAGTAGAGATCCTGGCGGAAGCGCCCGGCCGCGACCTCGGCGGCGAGGTCGCGGTTGGTCGCCGCGATCACGCGCACGTCCACCGAGATCTCGTCGGAGCCGCCGACGCGCCGCACCTGCCGCTGCTCGAGCGCGCGCAGGAGCCGCGGCTGCAGATCGAGCGGCATCTCGCCGATCTCGTCGAGGAACAGCGTGCCGCCGTCGGCGCGCTCGAACGCGCCGGCGCGCTCGGCGACGGCGCCGGTGAACGCGCCCTTCTCGTGACCGAAGAGCTCGCTCTCGATGAGCGAGGCGGTGACCGCGCCGCAGTCGAACACGACGAGCGGCCCCTGCGCGCGCGGGCTCTGCTCGTGCGCGGCGCGCGTGAGCACGTCCTTGCCCGTGCCGGTCTCGCCGGTCAGGAGGACGGTGACGTCGCTCGCGGCGAGCTTCTCGAGCATCGAGAACACCGCGCCCATCGCCGGGCTCACCGACACCGCGCTGCCGAAGCGGAGGACCTCGGCGACCGGCGCGTCGGTCTCCACGAACAGGCGCGTGGCGCCGAGCACGGCCACCACGCCGGGGTGAAGGATCACCTCCCGGATCGCCGCGCCGCCGACGTAGGTGCCGTTCGTGGAGCCGAGATCGCGCAAGACCACCCCCACGGGCGTCGGCTCGAGCTCGCAGTGGAGCCGTGACACGTGCGGATCGATCACCATCAGATCGACGTCCGTCCCGCTCCCGATGCGGAGGCGACGCCGGCTGAGCGGCTCGCGTTCCACCGTACCGTCAGGCGCGACCACGCTCACCCACCGCGCGGGCGCAGCGGGCTCCATCAGATCGATCTGCTGCGTTGTGTCGCGACGTCTGGGCAGGGGGACGCCAGTGTGCCTCCGGATTCCGGTTGGTGGCCACCGGATTCCGGAGGGTCGTGCCAGGATGGCAACGCGCGTCAAACGTCATGTCGGCCAACTCACCAGGATCGTGAGGGAAGCGAACCTCGCTCAGGACGGGTGTGGGTGGCACGCATGTTGATAACTCTCCGGTTCGCGATGCTGTTCTCCCTCCTCCCCCTCGCCGCGGTCGGGTGGCTTTCTGCCACGCCGGCCACTCCCACGCCGCTTTCGGTCGTGGACGCCGCCGGTCTGGCGGCCGTCGACATGATCCAGAAGGCGGATGACACCGCGACGGTCGCGGTGCCGATCTACGACGTCAACCACCGCGAGGCGCGCGTCTTCCGGATCGCGCGCGACGGCACGGTCGACGACGCGACGCGCACCGAGATCCAGCGCATGTTCCGCTGCAAGCGCACGGAGCGCCAGCACGAGATCGACAAGGGCTCGCTCGCGATGCTCGCCGACGTCTCGTCGCGCTGGCCGGGCCGCACCATCGAGCTGGTGTCGGCGTACCGCCGCACCGACAGCCGCACCTCGCGTCACCGCCAGGCGCGCGCGATCGACTTCCGCATCCACGGCGTGAAGATGACCGAGGTGCGCGACTACGTCTGGTCGACGCACACGGAGCTCGGCCTCGGCTGGTACCCGCGCCAGAACTTCATCCACATGGATCACCGCCCGGGTGACAAGGACTACGCCTGGACGCAGATCGGCGCGAAGGAGCGCGGCAACCCGTCGTGGTCCAAGCGCGTGCGCCGCAACGACGTGCTGCGCGTGCCCGGCAGCCGCGTCGGCAGCTGAGCTTGCGCGCGCCCGTCAGGGCGACCACGTGAGCTGCGGGCCGGGGACGTCGTAGACGACGGCGCCGTCGCGCGCGCGCACGCGGGCGACGACGCGGTACGTCCCGCCGGGGATCGCGGCGCCGGTGGTCGTCATGCCGGTGAACGCGTAGCGACGCGTCATGGCGACCAGCTCGCCGGGCACGGCGCCCGTGGCGAACAGGAGCTCGTCGCCGTCGGCGCCGGGCGTCGGGTCGGCGAGGAGCTCGAGCTCGACGGTCGACAGCGCCACGGTGGTGAGCTCGAGGTCGCGCGGCGTCTGCGCGCCCGTGATGGTGAGCGACGCGTCGGCGAACGTGACGCCCTGCGCGAAGACGAGGCGCGTGGCGCCGCCGTCGTAGGGCGGCGCGGAGAGGGCGCAGCCGCCGAACACGCCCTGGATGCGGTACACGCCCATCGGGACGGGCTGGCCGCTGTCGGCGGTCTGGACGTCGTGCACGCCGACGCCGGTCTCCACGGTGCCGACCGGGATCCGGACGTCGTCGTCGACGAGGACGAACGCGACGACGGCACCCGGCACGTCGATCGGCTCCCACTCGAAGCGCACGCTCTCGCCGGGGACGAGCTCCGACGCGCCGGTCGGGCGCGTCAGCGCGAACGCACCGGCGACCTCGTAGCAGGGATCGACGCTCTCGCAGGCGGCGAGCGCCGCGAGCGTCGCGGAGATCAGGGCGAGAAGTGGAGCGAGCCGTCCCATCGGGTGACGAGGTCGTCGCGGCGAACCCGCGACCACGCGAAGTCTCGCACGAGATCCGCCGGCCGGGTCGCCGCGGCGTCCGGCGCGAGCCCGATCGCGTGCGCGAGCAGCCCGCACAGCTCGTCGCCCGCGTAG
>JAIOII010001322.1 GCA_019912685.1 Kofleriaceae bacterium | reverse complement strand
TCACCGCCGGTGCGGGCGGCGCCGAGCTCCTGCTCCTCCAGGGCCGCCCGATCGGCGAGCCCGTCGTGCAGTACGGCCCGTTCGTCATGAACAGCCAGCAGGAGATCCAGCAGGCGTTCCAGGACTACCGGCGCACGCAGTGACGGGCGCGCCCACTGCGCCTCGGCGTAGGCACGGATGTGATCGGGCACGGGGTCGCCGTTCTTGATGAGGCGCATGAGGGCGAGGGCCGCGTCGGCGTCGGCGATCGACCACGTCGTGAACATCGTCGTCCTGCCCGGCTTCACGAACGTCGACACGAGGCGCACGAGCTCGTCGGCCTGCACCTTGGCCTTGTTCTCGAGCGGCCCGCTCACCGGCGGCCCGAAGACCGACGAGGTCGGGCGCGCGTCGCGCAGCGCCATGGTGTCGGTGCGCAGGTACGACATCACCTGGCGCGCGCGGGCGCGCTCGGTCAGATCCGCGGGGAAGAGGCGCGGGTGGCCGGGGTACGGGAACGTCTCCGCGAGGTACTCCGAGATCGCGAGCGACTCGGTGAGCCACAGCTCGCCGTGCCGGAGCACCGGCACCTTGCCGATGATCGCGTGCTCCGCCAGCATCCGCTTCTGCTCCGGCGGGATCGGCAGCGGCAGGAGCTCGAGCGTGTACGGGAGCTGCTTCTCCTCGAGCGCGGCCATGACGTGGAAGACCCACGGGCTCACCCACGTGGATTCGCCGTAGAGGACGAGCGGTGTCGACATGGCGCGCATCCTATCGCGCAAGCCGCGCGTCCGCTGGATCGACGACGGGTCCGCGCCACAGGATCGCGTCGCGCACGCGCGGCGGCGACGACGTGAGCCGACCGACGTCCGTCGGCGTCATGGGGCGGATGAGCGTGGCTCGCGTGTAATGCCGCGCGACACCGTCGGGGTGATACGCGTGCTGGCACGTGCACTTCGTCAGCTGCGCGCACGGGCCGATGATGCGATCGCCGATCCACCACCAGCGGCCGGCGTGCATCACGGCGTGGAAGCCGTCCGTCCACGGCGGAAGCTTCGGCGACTTGCGCGGCGGCACGCGCTGCCCCAGGCCACGCGGCAGCGCGCGCAGGATCCCGTCGTCGTCGACCTCGAAGCGATAGAGGTGCCACGGGTCCGGCTCGAGTCCTCGGCGGACGTCGCGGAGCATGTGGTCGAACACGATGTGACGACCTGCGATGGTGCGCGGGTCGAAGCGATTCATGAGCTCGCTGAACACGTCGTCCCACGGGCGGCCGCACTGTGCGCGCAGCCACCGCCGCGTCACGGCGAGCTTGTCGTAGAAGACGCGGTTCCGCTTGATGACGCGATCGAGCGACCGATCCTCGGCGAGGTCGGGATCGACGCGCACGACATCGATCCACGCGCGCGCGTCGGCGCGTGCGGCGGCGTTGTCGGCGCGGCGAAAGAACTTGGCAAAGCGATAGCGCCCGCCCTCGATGACGGTGCGCGACAGATCTCGGCGAGCCATGAGGCTCCTTGCAACGAAGAGAAGACCGCGTCGTGGCGGCCACCTCCTCGCGCGCGAGCGCTCGGACTCCGAGACGGCTCAGCGCGCCGACGAAGCAGCTCGCACGACAGGACGAAGATCCTGGGTGTGGGAGCGCGTCAGCATGGTGAGCCTTGTACGGATCCCGGACAGGGCTGTCAACGCCGAACTCGGAAGCACGCGATCAGCAACCGAGATTCGGGCCGGGGTCGACGCCGAGGAGCTGGCAGAGCTGGCGGTAGCGATCGATGCGCGACTGGACCTGGGCGGGGATGCCGCCGTTGCACTCGAGAGCGCCGTTGATCGTGCGGATGGTCTCGCCGAAGCCGCGGTTGTCGACGATGGCGCGGTGGGCGGGCATCGAGCCGGCGCCGGACTGCGTCATCCAGAACCAGAGGCCGGTGCGCCACGCGACGGTCGCGTCGCGCGAGACGCGGCCGGGATCGGCGCGCAGGTCGAGGCCGAGCGCGGCGCCGGCCGCGCAGTAGTTGTAGTTCCAGGAGAGCTGGATCGGACCGCGTCCGAAGTAGCGCTGGCCGGGCGCGCACGGGCACGCCGACGACGGCGCGCAGTACTCGCCCTGCGCGATCTCCTCGACGTAGCGCAGGTCGCCGGTCTCGTGGCCGACGTTGGCGAGGAAGGCAGCCGCCTCGCGCTTCCGGATCGTGGCGTCGCCCTCGCCGGTGAACAGCGGGAAGGTGGCGGCGGCGCTGACGAGGCCGTCGTACGTGTAGAACGGGTTGCGCGCCGGGAACATCGCCTCGAACGCCGCGCGGCTCACGATCGAGCCGAAGCCGCTCGTGCCACCACCGCCGCCACCGCCACCGCCGCCGCCACCGTTGCAGGTGTACGGGTCCCAGAACCACGTGCTGATCGTCGGGTCGTATCCCGGGTTGTCGTGCTCGGCGATGTAGTGCTGCCCGTTCGCCGGATAGAGGACGATGTCGCCCGCCCGGTAC
>JAIOII010000002.1 GCA_019912685.1 Kofleriaceae bacterium | reverse complement strand
CCTCGCCCGCATCCTGCTCGCGTCCGGCGACCGGCCCGCGGCGATCGAGGCGTACCGCGGCATCCTCGGCGTCGACGACTCGCCGCCGGATCGCGTCGCCCTCGCCGAGATCTACGCGATCGACGATCCGGCCAAGGCGATCTCCGAGCTGCGCAAGGTCGTCGATCGCGACATCCACCACGCGCCGGCGTATCGCCTGCTCTCGTCGTTCTACACGCGCCTCGCCGAGCCCGAGCGCGCCTCGCGCGCGCTGACCGTGATGGAGCAGCTCGGCTTCGCCGAGGAGTCCGACCTCGGCGCCGCCGCCAAGGTGCGCGCGTCGCTGCCGTATCACCCGGTGCGCCGCGCGCTCGACGACGAGATGCGCATGCGCCTCCTCGCCACGGCGGCCGCGCGCGATCCGTTCGGCGAGGTGCTCGCCGCGGCGTCGACGGAGCTCGCCGCGCTCTACGCAGCGCCGCCGCTCGGCGAGAACCTCGTCCCCGTCCAGGGCATGGACGATCCCGGGCTCAAGGTCGCCGTCGCCGACGTCGCGCGGCTCACCGCGGTCGAGGCCGAGGTCTTCGTCGGCGAGCGCGTGCCCGGTCTCGTCGCGCTCGTCGCGGCGCCGCGCCGCCTCGTCGTCATCGATCGCATGCTCGCCGGCGAGAACGACGGTCCGCGCCGCTTCCTCCTCGGCTGGGCGTTCGAGGCGCTGCGCGGTGGCTATGCGTTCCTTCACCACCTCGGCCGTCGCCAGCGCACCGAGCTCGGCAACTTCATGAAGTCGCTGCTCCTACCCGAGACCGACCGGCCGGGACCGACCAACGAGTTCGTGAAGGGCCTGCCCAAGCGCGCGCAGAAGGTGCTCGAGCGCCACCAGGGCTGGGGCCGCGACGTCGACGGCGACCAGTGGATCGACGGGATGCTCGGCACCGCCAAGCGCGGCGGCCTGCTCGCGTGCGACGACTTCGCGGCGGCGACGTGGATGATCGCGCGCTTGACCGGCGAGATGCTCCTGTCCCACGACGCGACCGTCGCGCTCGGCGCCGTCCTCGGCGGCGCGGATCTGGTGCGCTTCTATCTGTCCGACGACTACCAGCGCCTACGCGACTACCTCACCGCCGCACCGCAAGCCAACTGACGTCGATCGGGTGGGGTATTGTTGGGCGTTCGTGGAGTGGATCCGGCCCGCGCGATCAAGATATGCTTTTGCGCGTTGGAACGTTTTAGGGTACAGGTGTAATCACGCCCACGTGATTTACATGTCGATGGAGAGACGATGAGCCAGAAGTTCCAGGCGTCGGTCCATCACCGCGATGACGTCAGCTACGTGAAGCTGAGCGGTGTGATCGACGAAGACAACGAGCTGCCGACTCTCACGGACAAGATCCCGGCGGGGACGGCGGTGATCGATCTCGGCGAGATCGAGCGGATCAACTCGTGCGGCGTGCGCGACTGGGTCAACTGGCTCGGCAAGCTCGAGTCGCAGTCGACGCGCGCCGTCCTCGTCGAGTGCTCCCCTGCGATCGTCGCGCAGATCAACCTCGTCAACAACTTCACCGGGTCGGGCGTCGTCAAGAGCTTCTACGTCCCCTACTTCTGTCCCGAGTGCGACGAGGAGAAGGTGCTCCTCGTCGAGGCTGCCGACATGGGCTCGGGCCCGCACGAGCCGCCCACGTGCCGCTGCGACGAGTGCGATCTGGTCATGGACTTCGACGACATGGCCGACTCGTACTTCGCGTTCCTGTCCAACCAGAAGAAGATCGCGGAGCCCGACAAGATCAACGGCGTCATCAAGGAGTTCGCGTCGGGCGACAACGGCGAGAAGTCGAAGATCCGGTCGCGCACCGGCACGTCGAGCTTGCACAGCTCGTCGGTGTCGTCCTTGCCGAGCGTGCCGTCGCTGCCGTCGATCTCGCGCCCGAGCGGCAGCTCGCCGCAGATCACCGCCAAGCCGGGCAGCCGCCCGTCGATGACGCCGGTGACCACGACGACGCAGCCGGGGATGCGCCCCGTCGGCTCGTTCCAGGGCACGAACCCCGGCAGCCGCCCGGGCAACTTCACCAACCCGGGCACGAACCCGGGCGTCGGGTCGACGGGCTCCTCGCCTTCCTTCGGCGCGAGCGTCGCGGGCGAGCGTCCCGCGCTCGTCGCGCCCAGGTCGAGCGCGATCATCTACGTGCTCGTCGCGGTGCTGCTGGCGGCGATCGGGGTGCTCGCGTTCTTGCTGTTCAGCAGCAAGTGACGGCT
>JAIOII010001321.1 GCA_019912685.1 Kofleriaceae bacterium | reverse complement strand
ACCCGCGAGCTCGCGATCCGCGAGAGCTCGCTCGCGCTCGCCGGCGAGCAGCTCGTGATCACGAAGGCGCGCGTGGGCGCCGGCCGGAGCGCCGAGCTCGAGGTGCTCGCCGTCGAGCAGGCGATCGCCGCGCGCGAGGCGGCGCTCGTGGGCGCGCAGCAGGCGCTGGGCGAGCGCGCGCTCGAGCTGCGCGTGCTCCTGGCGCTCGAGGACGGCGACGCGCGGCCGCTGGCGGCATCCGACGCGCTCGACGCGGCGACGGCGCCGGCTCCGGCGGCCACCGACGCCCTCGCGCGAACCCTCGCGTTCTCGCCGGAGCTGAAGACGATCGACTTCCGCAGCCGCGGCGCCGAGGCCCGCCTCCGCGCCGCGCGCAGGAACACCGGCGCGCAGCTCGATCTGCTCGTGCGCGGCGGTCCGACCGGTAACGCCGCCGAGGCCGGGGATGCGTGGAGCCAGCTGGCGCGCTTCGAGGGCTACCAGGCCGGCGCGTCGCTCTCGCTCGTCCTGCCCGTGGGCGACCGCGCGGCGCGCGGCGAGCGCGAGATGGCGCGCCTCGAGCAGAAGCAGCTCGCGCACCTGCGCGAGGCGAGCCGCGGGCGCCTCACGGCGGAGGTGCAGCGCGCCGTCGACGCGGTCGTGCTGTCGGACAAGCGCATCGCCGCGGCGGAGCGCGCCGCCGAGCTGGCGCAGAGGAACGTGAAGCTCGAGATCGACCGCTGGAAGGCCGGCGCGGGTACGAATTTCGACGTGCTCACCCGGCAGGACCAGCAGGCCGCAGCCGACGCAGCCCTTGCGCGTGCGCACGCCGACCGGCGCATCGCGGTGGCCGCGCTGGCGGCGCTCACTGGACCGTGAGCCGGGCGGGATTAAGGTGATCGGGTAGCCAGGAGGCGCCCATGCAGATCGAACTGAGCCACCCCGAGCTGTCGCTCTTGCGCGAGCTCGTGAACGTGCAACGCAAGTCGCTGCTCAACGAGATCGCCCACACCGACGATCGTTCGTACCGCACCGAGCTGCAGGCCCGATACGATCGCCTGGAGCGGATCGAGGAGGCGATCGAGCGCCCGACGAGCGAGCGCACGGGCCTCCATCCGCTCCCGTAGCCACGCTCACGCGCGCGTCTGCCCGTGGTAGCGTGGCGGCGTGCTGACCGCGAAGCCGTCGTATCACGTGGTCCTCTTGCCCGGCGACGGCATCGGCGCCGAGGTCGCCGCCGACGCGCGCATGCTGCTCGAGGCGATCGCGCCGAAGCTCGGCGTCGCCTTCGAGCTCGACGAGATCCCGTGCGGCGGCCGTTACTACCAGCAGCACGGGCGCCGCGACTGGCCCGACGGGGCCGAGCAGCGCTGCAAGGACGCCGACGTGATCCTCCTCGGCGCGGTCGGCTGGAACGGGCCCGACGGCCAGCCGGTGACGATGGCAGACGGCAAGATGGCGGGCTGGTCGCCGGTGATCGGCAACCGCATGCGCCTCGGCCTCTACGCCAACGTGCGCCCGATCCGCCTGCTCAAGGGCGTGAAGCACGGGCTGTCGGGCCGCTTCGCGCAGGTGTGGGAGCCGGGCATGGTCGACATGATCATCCTGCGCGAGAACACCGAGGGCCTCTACAGCGGCATCGGCGGCGTGGTCGGCGACGCCGCGATCGACACGCGCGTCATCACGCGCGCCGCCTCGCGCCGCGTGATCAAGAAGGCGTTCGAGGTGAGCCGCGGGCGCGGCACCGGCGCGCCGGTCGACGGCAAGAAACGCGTCACCTGCGTGGTCAAGAACAACGTCCTCTTCGGCTGCAAGCTCTTCCTCGAGGTGTTCAAGGAGGTCGGCGCCGACTTCCCCGACATCGAGAAGGACGTCGCGATCGTCGACTCGTTCGCGATGTTCGTGCTCACCCGCCCCGAGCACTACGACGTCGTCGTCACCACCAACATGTTCGGCGACATCCTCACCGACCTCGGCTCCGTCCTCCAGGGCGGCATGGGCATGGCGGTCGGCTGCAACGTCGGCGACGACCACGCCATGTTCGAGCCGATCCACGGCTCGGCCCCGCCGCTCGCCGGCAAGGACCTCGCCAACCCGCTCGCCATGCTGCTCGCCACCGCCGAGGCGCTGCTCTGGCTCGGCCGCCGCCGCGGCGACGACCGCCTGGTGCGCGCCCACCGCGCCATCGACGACGCCGTCTCCACGATCGTCGCCCGCGGCAAGCCGCTCACCGCCGACCTCGTCGGCGCCGAGCGCGCCGCGCCCCGCTCCGTGGTCGCCGCGGCCGTCCGCGACGAGACCCTCGCCCGCCTCTGACGTCTCGGATTCAGAGCTTCGCCAGCTCGGCGTCGACCTCGGCGAGCTTGCCGGCGAGCCCGTCGATCGTGGCGGTCTTGTTGTCGCGGCGACGTGCCGCGCGCTTGGCGTCGTCCTCGCCCGGGTAGCCGTAGACCGCGTGTCGCGCGGAGTCGATCCGGGACCGCACCCGGTGATACTGCTCGCGCTTCCGGTCGTCGGCGTCGACGTCGCTCTTGCCGACCGCGAACGAGACATCGATCAGCGCGCGGTCGATCGCCTGCTCGTGGCGCTGCGCGGTCGCGTCGTCGAGGCCGGCGCGGTAGTCGGCCTCGAGGACGCGCCGCATCTCACCCCACAGCTTGCGGAAGCCGTCGACGAACGGGACGTCTTCATCGAGCCCGAGCTCGAGCTCGGCCGCGGCGACCGTGCCGGTCGCGCCCGGCGCACCGCCGCCGCCGGCCTTCGGCGCGGGGTCGGAGTCGCAGGCGGCGAGGTGCAGGGAGGCGATCACGACGAAGAACAGCGGTGACTTCATCGCCGGACCCTACGCAAGGGCGCGCCCGATCGCGACGGAAGGCAGCGGCAACATGCGGTCCGCGTGCACGAGGACGGAGTCATGCGTGAAGGAACCGATGTGGCCGGCGCGCCTGGGCGCGAACTCCTCGTCGCGGACCGAGACGTGTGGCCTCGCGCACGCGGCGGCCCGCAAAGAGTGGCAGTCGTGATCGGACCGACGGGGCGTGCCGGTTGACGCCGTTAACCTGAGCGCTTGTCGCAGCCCACGCCGCGCTGGCACGCACGCCTCACGGGGCTGAGCATCGCCGCGACGAGCGGGCTGTTCGCGGGCCTGGTGTGGTCGCGCCGCTGGCTCTCGGACGACGGGCTCATCGTCGTCCGCGTCGTGCGCCAGATCCTCGGCGGCAACGGGCCAGTGTTCAACGCGCACGAGCGCGTCGAGGCGAGCACGAGCGTGCTCTGGACATGGCTCCTCGCCGCGGCGGGCGCGCTCACCGGCCGCAGCGTCACCCGGCTCGCGGTCGAGCTCGGCGCGCTGTGCGCGCTCCTCGCCGTGATCGTCGCGATGGACACCGCTCGGCGCTGGCATCGCGCGCGCGGCTCGACGGCGGCGCTGCTGCCGGCCGCCATCCTGCTCCCGCTCGCCATCCCGCCGTTCTGGGACTTCGCCACGTCGGGTCTCGAGATGGGCCTCTGCATGCTGTGGCTCGCCATGAGCTGGCGCCTCTTGCTCGCGCTCGACGGCGACGCCCGACCGGCGCGCCTGCGCGTGACCGCGCTCGTCCTCGGCCTCGGGCCGCTGGTCCGGCCCGAGC
>JAIOII010001320.1 GCA_019912685.1 Kofleriaceae bacterium | reverse complement strand
GGCCTCGTCGACGTCGACGCCGTCCGCCGCGAGCGCGACTCGCTCAGCCCCGACGCGCCGCTCGAGCGACGCGAGGCCCTCGCGGCGATCGTCGCGACCGCCGAGCAGATGAACGCCGGCCTCATCTTCCCGTTCCTCGGCTCGGCCGAGACCGAGCAGGGGCCGTGGCTCCTCGGCCTCCTCGCCGTGCGCGACGACCGCGCCGAGGGCGCCTTCGACCTCGACGACGTCGACATGTTCCGCCAGCTCGCGAGCCAGGGCGCGCGCGTCATCGAGTCGAGCCAGGCCTACGAGCGCGTGAAGGAGCGCGACCGCCTCGCCGCGCTCGGCGAGATGTCGGCCGGCCTCGCCCACGAGATCCGCAACCCGCTGGGCGCGATCAAGGGCGCGGCCCAGCTGCTCCTCGGCCCCGACGGCAAGCCGCTGCCGCCCGGCCCCGAGTCGGCCGAGTTCATCGACATCATCCTCGAGGAGGTCAACCGCCTGAACAACGTGGTGACCCGCTTCCTCGACTACGCGCGCGCCGAGCGCGCCGACGCCGGCAAGCCGCCGCAGATCGATCTCAACAACGTCGTGCGCAAGACCGTGACCCTGCTCCAGGCGGCGCGCGAGGCGAAGGGAACAGAGATCAAGGCGCGCTACGACGACATGCTGCCGCCGGTCGTCGCCGATCCCGACGCGCTCGTGCAGGTGTTCCTGAACCTGGGCCTGAACGGCCTCCAGGCGATGCCCGACGGCGGCGTCCTCGAGATCCTGACGACGCGCCGGCGCCGCTCCAAGCTCGGCTACGGCCAGTTCGCCGAGGTCCGCCTGCGCGACCACGGCGTCGGCATCCCCGGCGATCGCCTGAAGAAGCTCTTCATCCCGTTCTTCACGACCAAGAGCCGCGGCACCGGCCTCGGCCTCGCGATCGCCCAGCGCATCGTGAGCCAGCACGGCGGCACGATCGAGGTGCGCTCGACGCCCGGCGAGGGCTCGACCTTCTCCGTGTTCCTGCCGGCGGCGCCCGGCGTGCCCGTCGCCGCCACCACCACCGGCAAGATGGACAACCCGTTCCTGCCGCCTCGCGACCCGACGCCGTCCCCGAAGCCACCGGCGGCGCCGGCGCCACCGGCGCCGCCTCCGGAACCCGCCGATACCTCCGACGACGCCGCGCTGCCCGATCAAGGCGCCGCCCGCGTGGTAACAACCTGAGCAAACCCGCATGATCGAGCGCGCGCGTATCCTGGTCGCCGACGACGAGCCCAACCTGCGGCGCGTCCTCCACGCCATCCTGCGGCGCGAAGGCCACGAGGTCGTCCAGGCCGTCGACGGCGCCGAGGCGCTGTCGATGCTCGAGGGCGTCGACGTCGTGGTCACCGATCTGCGCATGCCCAAGGTCGACGGCATGGAGGTGCTGCGCACCGCGGTGCGCACGCAGCCGCAGGTCCCGGTCATCATGGTCACGGCGTACGGCTCGGTCGGCCAGGCGGTCGAGGCGATCAAGGCCGGCGCGTTCGACTACATCGAGAAGCCGTTCGAGCAGGACCAGATCCGGCTCGTGATCGAGAAGGCGGTCAAGCAGGCGGCGGCCAACCGGGTCGCGCCGCGCCAGGCGCTCTATGCCGCCCTCGAGAAGGACGAGCAGAAGGGGCGCTTCGGCCTCGTCGGCGACAGCGGCGAGATGCACGCGATCTTCGGCGTGATCGAGAAGGTCGCCGACTCGCCGTCGACCGTGCTCATCACCGGCGAGAGCGGCACCGGCAAGGAGCTCGTCGCCAAGGCGCTGCACGAGAACTCGAGCCGGAAGAACGGCCCGTTCATCAAGATCAACTGCGCCGCGATCCCCAAGACGCTCATGGAGTCGGAGCTCTTCGGCTACGAGAAGGGCGCGTTCACCGGCGCGACGTCGTCGAAGCCCGGCCGCTTCGAGCTCGCCGACGGCGGCACCCTCTTCCTCGACGAGATCGGCGAGATCCCGGTCGAGATGCAGGTCAAGCTGCTGCGCGCGATCCAGGAGAGCGAGTTCGAGCGCGTCGGCGGCATCAAGACGATCAAGGTCGACGTCCGGCTCATCACCGCGACCAACCGCGACCTCGAGCAAGAGATCGCGCGCGGCAACTTCCGCGACGACCTGTACTACCGGCTGAACGTCGTGCCGCTCCAGATCCCGCCGCTCCGCAAGCGGCGCGGCGATATCCCGATGCTCGTCCGCCACATCATCAAGCGCTTCAACGAGCGGCTGAAGAAGAACGTCGTCGGCATCGCCGACGACGCGCTCGCCGCGCTCGAGGCGCACGCGTGGCCCGGCAACATCCGCGAGCTCGAGAACGTGCTCGAGCGGACGATCCTGTTCTCGAAGGGCGAGATGATCGCGCGCGCCGACCTCCCCGAGGAGCTCGGCGGGCGCCGCGACGAGCTCGCCGACGACGACGTCGACGAGGACGGGCCGCAGGTCGCGGGCGAGAGCTCGCTCAAGGACATCGTCCGCGCCGAGACCAGCCGCGTCGAGCGCGAGCTCATCGCCAGGGCCCTGAACGAGACCGGCGGCAACGTCACGCAGGCCGCCAAGCTGCTCAAGATCAGCCGCAAGAGCCTGCAGATGAAGATGAAGGAGCTCGGGCTGCGCGACACCGAGCCGCCGGTCTGAGCCGACGACGCCGATCGTGGTCGTGGTCTTGGTCGTCGGCGTGAACCTTGACGGCGACGGCGACGTGGAGGTGGCCGTGGCCGTGGCCGGCCGGTCACGGCCAGGTCCACGTCGCCGTCGCCGTCAAGGTCCACGACCACGTTCACGACCATGTCTACGTCCACGATCAGAAGCGGACGTCGAACTCGGCGTCTGCGGTCCGGTCGACAGGCAGCTCGGTGACGTCGACCGAGGTCACGCGGGCGAGTGATGGCCCCTTGCGGCACCAGGCCAGCAGCTGCTCGACGACATCGGTGGGTCCCTGAGCCTCGAGCTCGACGGAGCCGTCGGGCAGGTTGCGGACCCAGCCGGCGAGGCCCAGCCGGCGCGCCTCGTGGCGCGTCGAGGCGCGGTAGGCGACGCCCTGCACACGTCCTCGCACCCGGGCATGAACCCGGCGGATGGCTTGACCGCCCGACATGCGTATCCCTACTCTACCAGGTGGAGACCCGGGCGCCGACGTGGTGCCCCTGCCCTCCCTCTGCCGTCCTCCTCGCTCTGCCCTCCGCCGTGCCGACGCCCACCTCGCACCCGTCCACGTCATCCGCTGCGCCCGCGCACGTCGCGGTGCTCGAGCTCGCGACCTTGCGCCGCATGTCGCCCGACGAGCTGTGCGCGCTGGCCGAGCGGCTCGGCGTCGACGACGCCCGCGACCTGCGGCGCCAGGAGCTCGTGCTCGCCGTGCTCGAGGCGCACGCCGACCGCCGGGGCGAGACGCACGCCGAGGGCGTCCTCGAGATCCTGCCCGACGGCTTCGGCTTCCTGCGCAGCCCGGAGAACGCGTACCAGCCGGGCATCGACGACATCTACGTCTCGCCGTCGCAGATCCGGCGCTTCGGCATGCGCACGGGCGACGCCGTCCGCGGCACCGTGCGTCCGCCCAAGGAGACCGAGCGCTACTTCGCGCTCCTCCGCGTCGAGATGATCGAGGGCGGGCCGCCCGATCAGCACCCGCAGCTCCTCGACTTCGACGACCGCGCCGCCCACCCGGCGGTGAAGAGCTTCGACCTCGCCGCCGCCTCGCCCGCCGTGCGCCTCGCCGACCTCTACTGCCCGCTCGGCTTCGGCCAGCGCATCCTCGTGAAGGCCCCGCCGCGCGCCGGCAAGACCGCGCTCCTCGTCGAGCTCGCGCGGGCGATCCACGCCGCGCACCCCAGGGCGTCGACCACGCTCTGCGCGATCGACCTCCGCCCCGAGGACGCCTCCGAGCTCGAGCAGGCACTCGGCAACCTGGCCGTCGTCTCGACGATGGCCGACCCGCCGGCGCGCCACGTCCAGCTCGTCGAGCTCGTCATCGAGCGTGGCAAGCGCGCCGCCGAGCGCGGCGAGGACGCGATCGTGCTGATCGACTCGCTCGGCCGCCTCGCGCGCGCCGTGAACATCGTCGTGCCGCCGAGCGGGCGCGCGCTGGTCGGCGCCCTCGACGCCGTCGCCATCGGCAAGGTCAAGCGCTGGCTCGCGGCCGCGCGCCGCCTCGACACCGGCGGCAGCCTGACGA
>JAIOII010001319.1 GCA_019912685.1 Kofleriaceae bacterium | reverse complement strand
CGGTCTGCGGCGTGCGCAGGCCCGTCTTCTTGCCGTCGATCACGATGTCGGCCGGCGGCCGCGACGCGATCGACAGCGTCCCCATGGCTGGGGCGGGCGCGGGCGCCGCGTCGGTCGCGACCGGGACCACCTCGGGTGGCGCGTGCGCGGGCTCCGCCCGCCCCAGCCATGGGGACGCTGTCGATCGCGTCGCGGCCGCCGGCCGACATCGTGATCGACGGCAAGAAGACGGGCCTGCGCACGCCGCAGACCGCGATCGAGCTCGCCGCGGGCCGACGCACGATCACGCTCGTCGACGCGCGCACGAAGCTGCGCGAGACGTTCACCGTCAAGATCCGCCCCGGTCGCGTGGAGACGATCACCAAGAACTTCACGAAGCCGACCGCCCCGCCCGTGCGTGACGACAACAAGGCGACGATCAACCCGTTCCAGCGAAAGCCGAGCCGATGACACGCATCGCCACGATCCTCGCCGCGCTCGTGTGCCTCGCCGTCGGCGCCGGCCTCGCCGAGGCCGACGACCCGGCCGAGGCGGTGCGGCTCTACGACGAGGGGCAGGCCGCGTTCGACGCCGGCACGTACGACGCGGCGCTGGCGGCCTGGCAGAAGAGCTACGAGCTGTCGCGGGAGCCGGGGCTCCTGTTCAACCTCGCGCAGGCGTACCGACTGCGCGCCGCGCCCGGTGACTGCACGAAGGCGGCGGAGACCTACCGGAGATTCATCACCCAGGATCCCGCGTCGGCGCAGCGCGCGCTCGCCGAGGCGTTCGCCCAGGACACCGAGCGGTGCGCCGCCGCCGAACGCAGCGCGGCGCAGCCGGTCGCCGCGGCTCCGCCTCCGGCGACGAACCTCGGGACGACGCCCGTCGCTGGAACGGCGGAGTCACCGCCGCTGCTCACCCGCCGGCGCACGATCGCCCTTGGCGTGGCCGGCGCGGGTGCCGTCTTCCTGATCGTCGGCGCCGTCAACGGCCGCCAGGTGAACGATCTCGAGGGCCGCGCGCACGAGCTGTGCGGCACCGAGGACGATGTCTGCAGCGACTTCGCCGCGGCGAACGAGCACCTGGAGGACGCGCGCGACAAGGCCCGGCTCGCCAACCTCGGCTTCGGGCTGGCCGCCGCCTCCGTCGCTGGCGCGACGATCCTCTGGGTCACCGGCCGGGCCCCTGCCGACCGCGGCGTCGGCATCACGCCGTCGGTCGGACCCGGCGTCGCAGGCGCCGTCGTGCGCGGGAGGTTCTAGATGCACGCGCGCGCCGTGTTGCTCGCGCTGCTGTCGCTCGGCATGGCCTCGTGCACGGTCGATCCGACCGTCTACGGCCCCGATGACGGCGGCGGTGATGACGACGCCGCGGTGGTCATCGGCGACGCCCCGGTCGACGGGCCGGACTTCGTCGTGCGGTACCTCGCACCATCGGAGGCCCACGCCGGCACCACGTCGTGGACGATCAGCGAGAACACCACGCTCGGCACGACCTCGCTCACCGCGACGCCCGCGTTACCCGCAGGCGTGACGTTCACCACCGCGGCGCAGCTCGACACCGGCGCACCCGAGGTCGCCGTGTTGCGGGTCGACGCGTTCACGCTCGGGGCCGGCCTCACCTTGCTGGCGCGCGGCGACCGACCGCTGGTGATCATCGCCGGCGGCGACGTGGACATCGCCGGCGTCATCGACGGCGGCTCGACGGTTCAGTTTCGCGGCGCGGGAGGATCACCGCACGGCATGGGGGCCGGCGCAGGCACCGCCGGCGTCACCAGCGGCACGTCCGACGCCGGTGGCGGAGGAGCGGGGCATGCCACCAGCGGCGCTCGGGGCGGATCGTGCAACGGGATCCTCGGTGGCGCCGGTGGTGCGTTCCACGGTGAGGCGCCGCCG
>JAIOII010001318.1 GCA_019912685.1 Kofleriaceae bacterium | reverse complement strand
AACGCCTCGAGCGCGCGGGTCGCCGAGCGCGCGACGAGGAACTGCCGGCGCGCGCCGCCGACCGTCACCGTGAACGCGCCGTCGCCCTTGTTGCGCTCGGCGACGTGGTGCGCGGTGTCGGCCTCGAGCGCGTTGGCGTGCTCCCACAGCACGGCGAGCCGTGGGTCCTCCGCGGCGAGGCGAAGCTCGACGGGATCACCGCCGCTGTACGACCCCGTCGAGCTGCGCGCGGGCGTCACCGGCTCGAACGTGAAGCGCACCTGCGGGCCGTCGGCCGCGAAGCGGTACAGGTTGGCCGAGCCGTCGGCGTAGGTGAGCGTCCACGGCGGCGTCGGCGGCGTCATGTCGGCGACGATACCGCGGATGGCGCGGCGCCGAGCGCCGCGTCGCGCACCGCCTCGACCTGCGCCGGGCGCTGCGGCCGCACGACGCGCGCGACCTCGACGCCGTCGCGCAAGGCGACCAGCGTCGGCCACAGCTTCACGCCGAACGAGCGGCCGAGGCGCTTGCCCTTGCCGTCCTCCACCCAGACGTGGCGCAGCTCGCCGCGACCCGCGAGCGCGCGATCGATCATCGGCCGCGCGCCCTGACAGATCGGGCACCAGCCGGCGCCGAACTCGAGGATGACGCCACCCGGCCACGTCCGCACTTCTTCGGGGGTGGGCTCGTCCATGAAGAAGGGTACCCGAGCCCGCGCGCGGGGCTAATAGCCGGGCTGCGCGTAGCCGGTGATCGACCAGACGTCGACCGGGTGCTGCTTGCCCTTCACCTGGATCGGCGGCAGCTGCTGTGACGTGAAGCGGTTGCCGATCGCGGTCATCGTGTTCGCCGACACGAGGATCATCCCGGGCGGCGCGCTGGCGCACAGGCGCGACGCGAGGTTCACGTTGTCGCCGATCGCGGTGTACTCCATGCTCTTCGACGAGCCCATGTACCCGGCGACGACCGGCCCGGTGTTGATGCCGATGCCGATGTCGAAGCGGTCGCCGGTCGCCTCGTGCTCGCGGTTGAACTGCTCGAGGAAGCGCATCATCTCGAGCGCGCAGGCGACGGCGTTCACCGCGTCGTTGCCGTAGGTGATCGGCGAGCCGAAGAGGGCGAGGATGCCGTCGCCCATGAACTTGTCGAGCGTGCCCTTGTGGCGGTGGATCGCGTCGACCATCAGCTCGAAGTAGTCGTTCAGGACCGAGACGATGTGGGGCGGCGGATGGCGCTCGGACCAGGTCGTGAAGCCGCGCACGTCGGTGAACATCACGGTCGTCTGCCGCAGCTCGCCGCCGCGCTCGAGCCGCACGCCGCCGTTCACCACCTGCTCGACGATCTCGGGCGGCAGGAGCCGCTCGAAGTCGCGCCGCGCCAGCGCGCTGCGCTCGATCTGCTTGGCCTTGTAGGCGTTGTCGACGGCCTGCGCCGCCTGGGCGGCGACGCCGTCGAGGATCTGCAGGTCCTTCTCGGAGAACGCGCTGGTCGCGATCAGCGAGTCGAGGTGGACGATGCCGAAGAGCTGCGACTGGTAGATCATCGGCACGCACATCGTCGAGCGGATGCCGCCGGCGATGACCGACTTCGCGCCGGAGAAGCGCGAGTCCATCATCGCGTCCATGGTGACGACCGACGCGCCGGTCTGGAACACCTGGTTGATGATCGTGCTCGACAGGTTGATCGCGTCGCGCGCGTCGCCGCGGTACTTGACCGCGCGCGGCGCGAGCTGCCGCGTCTGCGGATCCATGAGCAGGATCACGCCGCGGTCGGCGGGCAGGAGCTTGAACGTCTCGTCGAGCAGCCGGGCCAGGAGCTTGTCGACGTCGGGCTCGAGGCCGATGACGCGGTTGAGCTCGTTGGCGATCCGCAGCTTCTCGTAGTCGCGCTTGAGCTGCTCGATGTCCGCGATCTGGGCGACGGGGCGGAAGCCCTCGACCGGCGCCCGCTCGAGCTTGGCCCGCACCTGCGGCGCCGACGAGTCGACGATCTCGACGGCCGGGGCGGCGCCCTGGCGCGGCTCGGCGTACGAGAAGACGAGGAGCGCGCTGCCGAGGGCGATCTGGTCCCCTTCGAAGAGATCGACGGCGTGGACGCGGCGCCCGTTGACCACCGTGCCGTTCGAGCTGCCGAGGTCGCGGAGCGACCAGCGGCCGTTGGCGAACGTGATCTCGGCGTGCTGCTTCGAGATGAGGCCGTCGAGGATGCGGATGTCGGAGCCGTCCATCCGCCCGATCACGGTGCGCTCGCCGAGCACGTACTCTTTGCCATCGGCCGTGGCATGGACCAGGATCGGCATCCCCGTCCAGCGAGCGTACCGGAAACCGGGCCGCTAGAGGACGGGTGGCGGCTGCTCCGGATCGTCCGGCGGCGGCGGCGGGTCGTCCGAGGGCGGGTCATCCGAGGGCGGATCGTCCGGAGGCGGATCCTCGGGCGGCGGCTCGCCGCCGCCATGGTCACACGCGCCGATCGGATCGCCGTGGTGGCTCTGGTGGGCGTCGACGGCGTTCGTGCTGAGGCAGATCGTGTGCGCGTTCTCCGGGTTGCCGGGCGGGATGTGACAGACGAGGACCTTCTTCGGGCTCGGGCACACGTACTGACCGTTCTCGGTCCGGATCGCGTGCTCCTCCGTGCCCGTGAGGTACATGCTGTCGTCGACATCGGCGCAGCCCGCCAGCGCGGCGAGCCCGAGACTGCAGGACAGGGTGAACAGGAACTTCATGTGATTGCCTCCCTGCGCGGGTTCATCAGCAAGCGCGGGGCCACGCGCGCGCCACGTGTCGTCGCGGACATCGGGGCGCACCTGTCGGCGCCAGCCTCGATGCGGTGGGAGCCTCGTCCTCGGCGGCGGTGTAGGCCTCTCCACTGTGCAACGCCCGTACATCGCGACGGGCGCGGGCCTACGGCAGCGTCAGGCCGCCGTCGTGCAGCCGCCAGGTGCTCGTGGTGAGGTCGCGCGCGAACGCGGCGTCGTGCGTGGCCATGACGAGCGCGCCGGGATAGTCGGCGAGCGCGGCCTGGACCCGTTCGATCGACGGCAGATCGAGGTGGTTGGTCGGCTCGTCGAGCACGACCAGCCACACGCGCTGCGCGAGCCCGCGCGCGATGGCGAGCTTGCGCACCTCGCCGGGCGACGGCGAGCCCGAGGCGAGCGCGCGCGACGGATCGAGGCCGAGGGCTGCGGCGAGC
>JAIOII010001317.1 GCA_019912685.1 Kofleriaceae bacterium | reverse complement strand
CCGCTCCTGACGCCGGCGTCGATGCGGCTCCCGATGCGGCTCCCGATGCGGCTCCCGACGCGGGCGTCGACGCGGCCCCTGCCGACGGCGAGCGCTGCGCCAGCGCGCTGGACCTTCGCGCCGCGTCGACGCCGTCGCCGCTGACCGGCTACACCGACCGCGTCGACGGGACCTACGGCGCCGAGAACGACTACAACCCCTACCGCAGCGCCTCGCCGGCGCTGCCGCCCGCCTGCTCGTTCGTGTACGACGCGCGCGGCCGCGATCGCGTCTACGCCGTCACGCTCCAGGGCGGCGAGCGGCTCGCGCTGCGCGTCGAGCTGAGCGGTGGACGTCAGGCCGGCGTCTACCTCCTCGACGCGTGCCCCGAGGCGAGCTGGCCCGACTTCGACGGCAGCGGCGCGTGCGGCAACAACGAGTACGGCGCGGGGCTCTGCGGCGCGATCGGCTGCGATCCGGCGACGCTGGTCGTCACGTACCCCGCCATGATCGGCGGCGCCCCGTCGCCGCCCGCGACGTTCTGGGTCGTCGTCGATCAGGTCGGCAACGACGACGCGGCCGGGTTCACCCTCGACTGGCGGATCACTCCGTCGAGCTGACGTCCGGCGCGCGGTCGCGACGGGGTCGGGGCCGCGGCGTCACGGCCGCGGCCGCGCGCTCCGCTTCGTGGAGCTCCCACAGGACGTCGAGGCACGAGCGCAGGTGTTCATGGAAGGCGACGCGCTGGTTCCGGTCCAGGCGATCGAGCAGGCGTCGGTTCGCCGCCTGGCGCGCCGGCTCGATCGCCGCGATGCGCGCGGCCCCGGCCGGCGTCACGGTGAGCCGGTGGCGGCGCGCGTCCTCGGGATCCGGGGTCATCTTCACGAGCCCTCGCCGCTTGAGCGAGCTCACGACCGCGCTCACCGTCGCGCGCGTCACGCCGCGCGCGCGGGCGATGTCCGACGCGAGCGGCGGGCTCGCCACCGCCGGGCCGGTGGCCGGGAAGTTGGGATCACCGGCGAGCTGCAAGAGCACCAGCCACTCGTGCGTCGTGAGGCCGGCGGCCGACGCGAGCTGGTCACCGCGCCGGACCAGGAGGTTGGCCAGATCGAAGAGCGCCAGGACGATCGATTCCTCGACCGCCGGCGGCGCCGCGGCGCGGGTCGGACGTTCGCTTCGCCGCGAAGACGTGCGAGATCGGGGCAACGCCCGCATCATCGAGGAGAACCACCGTGTCGTCGAGCCGTGTCCGCCTGAACTGCATCCTCGCGATCGCGATCGCGGTCGCCGCCTGCCGCCCGCCTCCCGCCGCGACCTTCACGCGCCCGGCGACCGTCGAGGAGCTGGTACGGATCCGCTGCCGGCTCGACGGTGAGCAGGTGATCACGACGTGGTCGGGCGCCGTCTACGCGGTGATCCCCGCGCAGCCGATCCGCCGGCTCTTCGACGCCGTCGGCATGAACGTCGCGCGCTGCCTCGAGGTCGACGGCGCGTGGCACATCACGTCGCGCGAGCTCATGTACTACCTCGAGCCCGGTACCGACCGCGCGCTCGCGCGCTGGACCAACCCCTGGACGGACGAGACCGTGCCGGTCGTGCACGTCGCCAACCGGCTCGTGCAGTCGCGGCTCGGCGCCGGCGTTCCGCTCGAGGTCGCGGGCGGGCGCGCGACGCTCGTGATCGACGTGCCGCTCCTCTATCCCAACCCGCTCGCGCGCGACGAGCGCACGCGGCCGTTCAGCCCGCTCACCGAGTACCAGGCGATCGAGCTGTTCTCCCTCACCACGACCGCGAGCTCGCTCCTCGCCGCCGACCAGCCGGCGGTCGCCGAGATGACCTTGAGCTGGCACCGCGAAGGTCCCTGGCTGCCGTGGATGAACATGGGCGAGCGCCAGGGGCACCTGCTGTATCGCGCGCACGGCCGGCGCGTCGCGGGCGAAGCCGAGCTCGCGCCGCTCCTCCGTCGCGAGCTCGCCGAGCGGGTGCCGCTCTACCGCGAGGCGCCGCGCTGCCTGGTGAAGGACCAGAAGAACGAGACCTCGTGGACGTACTTCGCGCGCGCGCTCGACGCTTACCTCGCGGGCGAGAGGTTCCCTCTGCCGGCGTCGCTCGATCCCTCCGAGTGCTCGTGAGCGCGGCAGGCGTCGCGCAGCTCGACGGCGGTCGGGCGTGCGAGCGGATCGATCGAGAGGCAGCGCACCAGGAGCTGGCGCAGCCAGCCGGGCAGGGAGGCGTCGATGCTCGGCGGCGTCGGCGGCTCCCCGCGGCGGAGGAGGCTGACGAGCGGGACGCTCCACGGGAACTCGCCGGTGAGGAGCTTCACCGCCAGCACGCCGAACGAGAAGATGTCGGCGGCGGTGGTGAGCGGCGCGGCGAGCTGCGCCTCCGGGGCGATGTAGCGCAGCGTGCCCACCATCGCGCCGTCGGCGGTGAGCGGCTCGCTCGCCCCTTCCGGCAGCGGCGTCCCGCGGCCCAGCGGGACGACCCGGGTGAAGCCGTCTGCCGGCTCGGCGGGCGGGGGCGCCGCGGGGAGCTCGGGATCGCTCGCGTCGCGCGCGATGCCGAAGTCGAGGATCTTGGTGAGCGCCTCGCCGCTCGTGGTGCGGCCGACGACCACGTTCGCGAGCTTGATGTCGCGATGGACGATCCCGTGGGCGTGGATCGCGGCGAGCCCGTCGGCGATCGCGGCGAGGACGGGGAGGGCGCGGTCCAGGCCCCACGGCTCGGTCTCCGCGGCGAGGTTGGTGCCCTCGATCAGCTCGGTGACGAGGTACGGCTGGCCCTCGTGCAAGCCGACGTCGAGGATGCGGATGACGCCGGGGTGATGCACCTCGGCGAGCAGGCGCGCCTCGCGGACGAAGCGCGCGTAGAAGACCGCGTGCTTCGGCTGGTTCATGAGCTTGAGCGCGACGCGCCGCCCGTCGCTCAGGCGCCGCGCGTGGTGGACATGGCCCATGCCGCCGACGCCGAGCGACGCGCCCAGCTCGTACTGATCGCCGATCACGCGCGGCGATGCCCCGGCACTCGCGGGGATGTGGCGGCCGAGCTGCTCGGTCTTCTGGATCAGCTGGGCGCGGAGATCGTCGACGAGCACCTGGATCTCGCGATGCCGCCGCTCGAGCTCGGTGACGTGCCCGGCGAGGGCGACGCGGAGCTGCTCGAGCACGGCGCCGAACTCGTCGGGGCCCCGCGCGTCGCCGGCGAGCGGTTGCGACAGGTCCCCGCTCGCCCACTGGGTCACGGCGCCCTGGAGGGTCTGCGTGCGCGCGCGCAGGGCGCGCTCCATCGCCTCGGAGCGAAGGCGCAGGCGGTGGCTGAACGCCGTGGCGGCGAGAACCGGCGCGTGTCGATCGAGCTCGGCGAGCGCTGGGACAACCTCAACCTCGTCGCGCTGACCGTCCTGGCCCTGGCCGCC
>JAIOII010001316.1 GCA_019912685.1 Kofleriaceae bacterium | reverse complement strand
CACCACCTCGGGCCGCGGCCCGTCCCCCTGCGGGTTGGTGACCAGGGCGACCACCTCGAGGGCGGCGTCGGCGAAGGCCTCGTCGGTGGTGCACACGTCGCACTTGCGCGAGGTCTGGCGGATGATCGCGCCGGTCTCGGTGTCGAGGAGCGTGATCGTGTAGTGGTAGCTCGGGCCGATGCTGACGAGCGTGGCCTCGATCACCTGGCCGACGCCGGCGTGGGTCTTGAGCTCCTTGAGGCACGCGCCGAAGAGGCACGCGGCGTTCCACGACGTGCCGGCGAGGAACTCGCGCAGGCGCGCGCGCGGCGCGACCTGGAGGCCGGCGATGCCGAGCGACTCCTCGATCTGCCTGGTGAAGACCTCGGCGGCGGTGTCGGACACGCCCTCGACGCGGACGTCGAGGAGGCCGATGAGGTCGTCCTCGGCGCGCGCCGGCGTCGTGAGCCCGAGGACGACGAGGATCGCCAGCGCGAGGCGGGGCACGCTCACGCCTCGTCGACCTCCGCGATGAAGCGCTTCATCAGGCCGTCGATCATGAGGTTGCGATCGGGCACGCCGTACTTGCCGTCGCGCCAGCCGCTCTGGGTCTCGCTGTACTTCTTCTCGAGGTCGGCGATGACGAGCTTGTACTTCTGGACCTTCCTGAGGATGTCCTTCTGGTTGCGGATGAAGTACGCGACCATCGAGGCGCCGGCGGCGACGGTGAGGACCAGGCCGAGCGGCCCGCCGACCGCGTAGCGCAGGCCGATGCGCAGCGCGAGGACCGCGGCGGCGCCGATCGCGACCTTCTTGGTGCCGGTGCCGTCGACGACGGAGTCCTTGGCCAGGGCGAACGCGGTCTGCCCGCTGGCGATGAGGAGCGCGATGAAGTTGCCGCGACGCGTGGTCCAGCCACGGTCGTAGTACTCCTTGATCCCCTGCTTCAGGAACGTGTCGAAATCGGCGTAGATGCCCTGATCGGCACGTTCTTCGGGCGGCGCTTTGCCCTCTGGCATTTCCGCAGCATAGCAGGCTCGCCGTGGCGGGGGGCGCGACCGGGCTCGCGTTGACTAAGCGGGGGGCGTCGCTCAGATTCGTGACATGCGTGAACGTGGAAGAGGCGGCGCCGCGATGGCCGTCGCCGTGATGTTCGCCGCGCTCGCGCTGGTCGCGGCGCCGGCGTTCGCCGACCTCGCGTCGGGGCGAGACCGGCTCACCGGCGGCGACTACAAGGCTGCGCTCGGCGAGCTCGCCAAGGTGAGCGGCAAGGACCGCGCCGCGGCGCGCCTGCTGATGATCGAGGCGCAGCTCGCGATCGGCGATACCACGGGCGCCGAGGCCACGGCGACCGCGCTCGCGCGGGACAGGGATCCGAAGGTCGCCGCCGGCGGCGCCGTCGCGCTCGCCGAGGTGCTGCGCGTCATGGGGCGCTACGCCGAGGCGAAGGCGCAGGTCGAGCCGATCGTGCAGAAGGATCCGGCGAACCGGGCGGCGCGCCGGCTCCTGGCGCAGGCGCTCGACGATACCGGTCAGATCGCGGCGGCGAAGGCGCTGTGGAAGCGGACGATCGACGAGTACGACGCCAAGCAGCTCGACCTCGACGATCCGCACGCGCTCTACGAGCTGGCCGAGGCGTCGCGCGTGCTCGGCGAGTTCGAGCTCGCCAACGACGCGTACCGCGAGATCCAGAACATGGCGCCGCAGCTGACGCGCGCTGGCGTGAACTGGGCGTACCTCTTCCTCGAGAAGTACTCGTCGGATCAGGCGGAGCAGACGTTCGACGAGGTCTTCAAGGTCAACCCCAACCACCCCGACGCGCACGCGGGCATGGCGGCGGTGCTGCTCGAGGGCCGCTACGATCTGGCGGCGGCGCGCACGCACCTCGACAAGGCGCTCGCGCAGAACCCGCGCCACGCGCGGGCGCTGCTGGTGCGCGCGTCGATCGAGATCGACCAGAACCAGTGGGACGCGGCCAAGAAGACGCTGGCCGAGGTGCACGCAGTGAACCCGCAGCACACCGAGGCGTTCGCGATGCTCGCCACGATCGCGTGGCTGCGTGACGACATGAAGGAGTACGAGGCGATCAAGAAGAAGGCGTTCGCGGTGAACCCGGCGTACGCCGAGCTCTATCGCATCGTGTCGCGCTCGGCCGTGCGCGAGCACCGCTACAAGGAGGCGATCGAGCTCGAGATGGCCGCGGTCAAGATGAAGCCCGACTACTTCGAGGCGATGAGCGGGGCCGGGCTCGGGTACCTGCGCCTCGGCGAGGAGAAGGCGGGCGTCGACTGGCTGAAGAAGTCGTGGGAGGGCGATCGCTACAACGTCCGCACGTACAACACGCTCAACCTGTTCGACGACGTGATCCCCAAGGAGTACGTCTTCGCGTCGTCGAAGTCGTTCAAGATCCGGTACCACAAGGACGAGCAGAAGCTGCTCGCGCGCTACCTCGAGCCGGTGCTCGAGCGCGCGTTCGCCGACATGGTGAAGCGCTACGGCTTCACGCCCAAGACGCCGGTCGTGCTCGAGCTCTACCAGGAGTCCGATCACTACAGCGTGCGCACGGTCGGGCTGCCCAACCTGGGCGCGCTCGGCGTGTGCTTCGGGCAGGTGATCACGGCGATGTCACCGTCGAACGGCGACATCAACTGGGGCATGGTGCTGTGGCACGAGCTGGCGCACGTGTTCGCGATCCAGGCGTCGAACCAGCGGGTGCCGCGCTGGTACACCGAGGGCCTCTCCGAGTACGAGACGCTCATCGCCGATCCGTCGTGGCGGCGGGAGAACGACGCCGACGTCTACGGCGCGCTGCTCGAGGGCACGCTGCCGTCGGTGGCGACCATCAACTACGAGTTCGTGCAGCCCGACCCGCAGAAGGTGATGGTCGCGTACTACCTGTCGTCGGTGATGATCGAGTACATCGTGCAGACGTACGGGTTCGAGAAGATCGTCACCGGGCTGAAGCTGTTCGGCCAGGGCAAGGAGACGCCCGAGGTGATCGAGAAGATCACCGGGCGCACGGTGCCGCAGTTCGACGCCGACTTCCGCGGCTACCTCGACCTGCGCCTGGCGCCGTACAAGGGCACGTTCCGCCTGCCGACGGACGGCCTGAGCGACGTGGTGAAGCTGGAGATCGCGGCCGACGCGAAGCCGCGCGACGCGACGGCGAAGGCGCGCCTCGCGCTCGGTCACTACTACGCCGGCGACGCCGACAAGGCGGCGGCGGCGGCGAGCGCGGCGCTCGCGCTCGACCCGAAGCAGCCGATCGCGACGTACATCATGGCCGAGGTGAACCTGCGCCTGGGGGCGCACGACAAGGCGCGCGCGCAGTTCGAGGCGCTGGTGACGAACGGGCACGACAGCTTCGACATCCGCGCGCGGCTGGCGCAGCTCGCCAAGCACGAGGGCCGCGCCGGCGACGTCGAGCAGCAGCTGTGCGCGGCGAAGAAGCTCGATCCCGAGCGGAGCTACCCGTACATGGAGCTCGCCGAGCTGTACGAGGCGGCGGGGCGCAAGGAGGCCGCGCTCGCCGAGATGGAGCACTACGTGATGCTCGAGCAGATGCAGGTCGCGCCGCTCAAGGAGCTCGCGACCGGGTACGGCAAGCTCGGCAAGTGGCACAAGGTGCGGACGTACGGCGAGATGGCGCTCTACATCTTCCCGGCCGACACCGAGCTCCTCTTGCTCCTCGGCAAGGCGTACCTCGAGACCGGCGACGCGAAGCAGGCGCTCTTCAGCTACGACAGCGCGCTGCTGGTCAATCCGCCGCTCCGGCGCCCGGCGATCGCGCACATCGGCCGCACGCGCGCGTACCTCGCGATGAACGACAAGGCCAAGGCCAGGGCGGCGCTCGCGCTGGCGGCGAAGACCGAGCCGGCCCACGCCGAGGTCGTCGAGCTGAAGCCGCGCGTGAAGTAGCGGCTCACTTCCGGCGCCTCAGGTGCGGCGCGGGTGGAGCGTCATCGTGATGGCCTGGTTGGCCTCGGATGGCGCGGCGATCTCGCCGAGGAGCGTGAGCGTGCCGGCGGCGAGCTCGGCCTGCGTGCGGAAGCCCCAGACCTGCAGATGGAGGGCATCGCCGGGCGGCGCGTCGAGCACGGTGAAGCGCCCGTCGTTGTTCATCACCGGCTCGACCACGTGACGGACCGGCAGGCTCGTGGAGCCGGCGGAGAAGTAGAAGGTCTGACCGCCGGCGTCGACGTACGTCGTGGGCACGAGGCTGAGACCCACGACCGCGTTCGACACGTGGCGGCCCTGGCAGTCGAGCATCGTGCCGACGTGGAGCGCCGTCGCCGGGTCGCGCTCGAGGCCGATGAACGCGGGCAACGCGAGCGCCGTCGCCTCCGAGACGACGACGAGGTCATCGGTCGCCGGGCTCCCCGGCGGGTAGTACCGCCCGAGGACGCGCGTGTCGAGGTAGCTGGCCGCGGAGAGCGAGAAGCCGTAGCGGCGCGTGCCCGACGGGAGCATGTCGAGCGTCATCGCGTAGTCGCCGCGGGTGACGGCGACTTCGCTGCTCGTGGTCGTGCCGACGCTGGATCCCGGCGCGGTGCTCCAGGCGGTGATCGTGGCGTTGCCGACGCCGTTGCCGGTCTGGAAGTCGCGGACGCGACCGGCGAGCGCGATGGTTCCGGTCGACGGCTGATCGGGCGACGGTGTGCCGAGACAGCTCCAGTCGGCGTCGCCGACCTCGATCCAGGCACCCGCGTTCTCGATGTTGGCCTTGGTCACGGCGGCCGGCACGACGAAGCCGAGGTTCGGGCTCAGCTGGGCGTCGATCGCCGGCACGTCGACGGGCGCGTCGAGCATCGGCGTGTCGATCGGTGGCGCGTCGACCGGGTCGTCGCCGGCGCCGCCCGAGCACGCGCCGAGGAGCAAGCCGATGACCAGGGGAAGCCGCGCGAGCATGCCGCGACGATACTGCAGGGCCTAGCGGCGGCGAGAAGAACGTCTGGCATTCGCCGGCAACGGCGGCGGGGTCGCGGCGAGGAGCGCGACGACGGCGTCGATCGCGAGCTGGCCGGGGCGGCGGCCGAGGGCGGCGGCGTGGCGCGCGGCGAAGATCTCGATGGGCGCGAGCTCGAGGACGGGCAGGCGGCGGAGCTCGCCGGCGGCCTCGTGGGGCGCGGCGGTCACGTCGGGGAGGACGGTGACGAGGCGGCCGGAGAGGGAGACCTGGAGGTTCGAGCGCAGCATCGTGATGCGCATGCCGATCTTGCGCGGCACGTCGGACGGCCAGCCGTCCTGCACGCGGCCGGTGTCGCCGATGCGCGGCACGGAGAACGGGTGCGCGAGCACGTCGGCGAGGGTCGGTCGCTTCGCGGTGAAGAGCGGGTGGCCCCGGCCGCAATAGATCGAGGCGCCGATCTGGCCGAGGCGCTCGACGACGATCTCCTCGGCGGTGACGTCCTCGTACCAGAAGGCGACGTCGAGGAGGCCGCGGACGAGGAGCGTCGCGGCCTCGGCCGGGCCGAGCACCGCATGCTCGGGGAGGAGCGCGGGGTGCTCGCCCTTGAGCGCGACGAGCGCCGGCACGACGAAGTGATCGGTGAGCACGCCGATCGACGACACGCGCAGCGGCCCCTGGAACGGATCGCCCAGGCTCTCCGAGAGCCCGGCGTCGATGTCGCGGGTCGCGGCGCGCACGGCGTCGCGCAGCGCGGCGCCGGCCGCGTTGAGCACGAGGCCGCGGCCGACGCGGTTGAAGACCGGCGTGCCGAGCGCGTCCTCGAGGAGGCGGAGCGTGCGCGAGACGGCGGCCGGGGTGAGCGAGAGGCGGCGCGCGGCGGCGACGACCGAGCCGGTCTCCGCGACCTCGGCGAAGGTGGGGAGCCAGTTCCAGAGGTTGCGGCGGAGCGCGGTGAGCATTCGGCTTTGCTTGACGATCCGGTGCGAATGTATCGGATTCCTCCGCCGCGCGCGCCGCTATACTCCCGCCCATGCGGCGCGGCGTCGTCCTGGCGGCAGCGATCGCGATCGGCCTGAGCGCGGTGGCCGCGTGGTGCGTCTGGGTGATCCGCTCGGCGTCGTCCTTGCGCGACGAGGTGGCGGCGAACGTCGGCGTGCTCGAGGAGACGCGCGCGCTGCGGGCGACGGTCGTGGCCCCGGCGGGCGCGCCGGACGACGCGCTCGCTGCTTCCGAGGCGCTGGCCGCGAA
>JAIOII010001315.1 GCA_019912685.1 Kofleriaceae bacterium | reverse complement strand
GCTCGCCGCGCAGGTCGCCGATCCGCTGGCGTCCAACCCGTTCGCCGGCATGACGGCGGACCAGATCCTCGACCTGGCCATCGCCAAGCTGCGCGGCGCCGTCGGCGAGGACGCCGCGCCGCCGCCGGTCGGTCAGCCGTTCCGGCTCACGCTCGTACCGGTGCCGCGGAGGTTCCCGTGACCACCGACACCAAGCCGCGCATGCCGTACGCGGGCAAGCGCATCGGCGACCTGCGCGGGCCACGCTCGCGCGTCGCGCTGCCATCGCCCGACGAGGCCACGCTCTTGCCCGATCCGCGCGCCGCGCACGCCGAGCTGCTCGACCGCTTCCGCGCCGTCAACGGTCCCAAGGACGCGCCTACGGCGTTCCCCAACATGAGCGCGCGCGACGCACGGGCCTTCGCCAACGTCATCACCTACGCGCTGCGCAACGACCTTCCCGCGATCGACGACCACGACGCCGCGGTCATCTGGGAGAAGTGGCGCCAGGCCATCGACGACGTTCGCGACCACCTCAAGCCGGTGCGCGACGACGACCTGACCAACGACCAGTCGCACGACGTCTGGACCGCCTGCATCACCCTCGATCACCGCGGCTGGGACGTCCGCGAGAGCCTCGTGGTCTCGCTGCTGATCCCCGGAGACGTGTTCCGGCACTACTGCCCCTGGCGGTCCGAGTGGGCGACGTACGAGCGCATCTACCCGAGGGCCGTATGACCGCCCCGGCTCCGCTCGCCACCGTCGCGCCGAACGTCGACTCGACGACCGCCGCCGCCGGCCGCGCCGATGTCTGCACCGTCGCCGAGGTCGCGGCCTGGCTCGGCGTCGACCGCAAGACCGTCTACGACGCCGTCAACCGGCGCGAGCTGCCGAGTGCCCGGCTCGGCCGCCGCGTGCTCCTCTCGCGCGCCGCGATCAACGCCTGGCTCGCCGGGAGGCTGCGATGAGCGCCACGGTCATCAACGAGCCGCGCGTCGCGCGCGTCCGCATCTTGTGGTCGGAGAACGGCGCGGTGCCGGTGCGCTCGTTCCAGTCTCTCGCGGGTGCCGACGCCGCCCTCGATACCGCGTTCCAGAAGGAACCCCCGCCCGAAGGAGGGGCTTACGACAAGACCGCCTTCGAGGTGGTCTGGACCGACGGTGAACGGCATGAGGGTCGCGCCGACGTCCGTCGCATCGACCTGCACACCGCGCCCGAGGCAGGCGGCATCCTGCGCCAGCACCTCAACTACGTCGGTCGCTGGCTGCGCGACCGGAGCTCGACGTCGGCCATGTGGACGCCCGAGGAGGCCGCAGAGCGCAAGGCGTGGGGTGAGGAGTTGCTGCGCCGTCTCGATCGCGAGCCGACGTTCGGCAAGATCGGCCGCGCGCGGAACCTCGACCACATCCCCGAGGACCAGCTCCTCCCGCTCGGCGCGACGAGCGATCAGGTGGACGTTTCGCTCCTGCCCGACCCGGCCGCCGCCGTCGCTGAATTGGAGGCGCACTTCGCCGCCATCCGTCCGCCTGTGCCGGTATGGATGGGGCACGGCCGCACCGTCCCGCGCGCCACGAACGAGGACGTGACCTATGCGGCCAATTGGCTGTCGCTCGCGCTTGCGCACGACATGCCGCGCCTTCGCGCGCAGACGGGACGCCCGCAGGGCGCGGTCTGGGATCGCTGGGCGAAGACCGTCGAGCACGTGCGCCGCCACCTGGGCACGGATCCGGACGCGACGTACCGCGACAACCAGCGGTTCTGGAGCGATCAGGTCCCGCATATGGCGCACAAGATCGAAAGCGCGCTCCACGGCGCCGGTCCGCGCAACTCCGCGGCGCCCGAGCGGCGACGGAGGACCGCATGAGTGCCCACGCCCGACCGCGCGTCGAGCGCGTCCACATCACCGTCAGCGACAACCCCGCCGTTCGCCCGGGTCGGTACGCATCGATCGCGCACGCCGACGCGATGCTTGAGCAAGCCTACGCCGACGTGCCTGCGCCCGACGGACGACCTTTCCACCTGCTACTCGGATCGGTTCACTGGAACGACGGTTACGAACTGCGCCCGCGCGTCTACATCAGCGCTCGCTTCGTGCGCGAGGCCGCCGCCGACGGCGGCATCCTCCGCCACGCGCTGCTCGCGAGTGCCCGTGCGCAAGCATCGCCGGCCAGCTACCGCGGCTTTCATCCCGAGTTGGTCGCACGCTACACCGCCGAAGGCCGTGAGGTCCTGGCGCGCATCGAGGCCGACGCGATCGACGACGAAGCGCACCGCAACGTCGCCGTACCCGCGTGGTCCGCGCCGTCGCTGCTGCCGGACCCGGCAGTCGCGATCCGCCGGCTCCGCGATCGATTCGCCGGACGGCGGCGCATCGTCGCCGCGCTCGGCAACGCGCACGATGACGACGACCGCGACGGCACCGCGTACCCCGCGACCAACCACGCCGACGTCCGGTACGTGACCAACTACGTCACGATTGCGCTCCAGGGCGATCTCCGCACGGTGACGCCCACCGCGGCCGGCGTCGTCTGGAATCACTGGCGCGCGGTGCGCGACACGATCGAGACGATCCTCCGCGTCGGCGACGCGACCGACGAGTACACCGACAACGAAGGGCTCTGGGTCCGCCAGCTCCCCGCGCTCGTGCGCCTGCTCGACGACGCCCGCGCCCACGACAGCCCGCTCCGTAACGGTCGGCTGACCTTCCGGCCGGTCGGCCGACGCGGCGAGCCCTATCCGCCCTGGGTCGCCGACCTGCGCGGACGCTCCGGCGTCTACGTCATCCGCGCGCCCGGCGAGTCAGGCCATCTCGAGATCGTCTACGTCGGCTCGTCGTCGGCGGATCGGTTGTACGAAACGTTAACTCGGCATTTTCAGTCGTGGCGGCGCTGGAAGAGTTTCTGGCGCGGCGGGTTCACCGAGGGCCATGATCCCGGGCTCACCTACGAGCGCGACACCGCCGAGGCGGCCGTCCTCGTCACGCCCGCCGGGCACGCACTGGAGATGGAGCGGCGCTTCATCCGCCGACTGCGCCCGCGCGACAACCTCGTGGGCCAGGAAGTCGAGGCGGTTCCGTTCTAGGACTCAGGGCGATTCGACCAAGATCCCGTAGTGGGGGTGCGTCTGAAACTCAGTGTTGGGCAACTCGATGATCTGAAGGACGCGCCCTTCCTGCGCGATGTGCCCGAGCGCGAAGTTGATCATCGCGGCGGCGTCCTTCGTCGGCCCATCGTGGCGGTAGCCCTCGTACACCCACCCGCTCTTCGACGAATCACCACTCGGATCAACCTGATACTTCACAACGCGCAGCTTCGTCTTCACGAGTCCCTCCGATGTCGACGAGGGTCCGCCCCCCGTTCTCGCTACCCTAAGCACGCTCTCGACGCAGACAAGGTGCGTTCGGCTGGGTCAGCGACTTCACATCACCGGCGCTCTCGGTGATGAAACACCTTGACGCCGGTCTTTGCACTGTGCTCGCCCCGATCTCGTGGGGGCCGCGTGGAAGGTCGCGTCGAGCAGAAAGGTCTCATGCCTGCAAAGCGCGACAAGCGAACCGGACACTGGTTCTTCCGCAAGATGGTGACGTTCCCCGACGGCTCCAAGCGCCGCATCTTCGGTGTCCCGACCGACTACGGTCAGAAGGACACCGCCGAGGGCGCAAGGGAAGCGGAGCGCATCGCCATCACGCGGATCCGAGAGTCCGGATCGACCGAACCCAAGCCGGCCGCGCCCGCAGTCAAGGAGGTCCCGACCGTCGAGGACTTCGCACCGACGTGGCTCGCCAAGAGCCAGGCCGATGACAAGCCGTCGAGCTACGAGCACAAGATCCACACGTTCAACGGTCACATCCTCCCGCGCTTCGGGAAGCTGCGGCTCAACGAGATCACGTTCGATCTCGTCGAGGACTGGCGCCTCTCGATGCTCAACGAGAAGCAGTTGAAGCCGGCGACGGCGGCTCGGCTGCTCAGCGAATTTCGCGCGATGCTCAACTACGCTCGTCGGAAGGGCCACATCGTGGCGCTCCCCGAGTGGCCCAAGCAGTCGGCGCCGTTGCCCCGGCCAGAGTTCCTCACGTTCGAGGAGACCGACCGGCTCATCGCGGCGGCCGAGCCCATGGACCCCTGGAAGGCGATGGTCATCGTCGCCGCTCGGACGGGCCTGCGGCACGGAGAGTTGACCGCCCTCCGCTGGGAGGATGTGGATCTGGACGGCGGGAAGCTCTCCGTCGTCTGGAACTACGTCAACGGCAAGATGAGCACGCCCAAAAGCGGCAAGGGCCGCGAGGTCCCTCTGAGCAACGACGCGCTGCGCGCGCTCCGTGCCATCCGGCACAAGCGCGCGCCGCTCGTCTTCTGCACGCCCAAGGGGAAGCCGCTGGAGCATTGGGTCACCGACAACGCGCTCCGGCTCATCTGCCGGCACGCGAAGCTGATGCCCATCGGCTGGCACAAGTTGAGGCACACGTTCGCCTCCCACCTGGCGATCCGCGGCGTCTCGCTCATGGCCATCCGCGAGCTCCTCGGCCACGCGAACATCAAGATGACGCTCCGGTACGCACACCTCGCTCCCGAGGTTCGCCGTGACGCGGTCATGCTGCTCGACTCGCCTGCGCCCGCCAAGGGCAAGAAGCCCAAGGGCACCTGACAGCGGTCGCATCTCCGGAGCGGGGTATGGCTAGCCGAAAGGGATCGCGGAGTTGCATGCTCTTGCACTCGGAAGTGCAACGCGTTCCCCTTGCAGTCGAGGGGACAATGATCCCTTGCATGGCAAGCGAAAGCCGATCAGCGGCGGCATTCGCGATGCCACATGAAGGGCATGTCCAACCCGCAACCAATCGAGAGCGCAACCCACATGACGTTGACCGAGTTGCTCCGGCACCACCTTCCCCCTGACCGGAAGCAGAAGTCGATCGCCATGGACTTTCACGACCGGCTCGAAAAGGCCGGGCACGAGCGGCTTCGGTCGGCGTCGTACGTCGAGAGTCAGTTCAGCCGATGCCTCAAAGGCGAGGTTGGTGCAGTTCGATTCTTCTTCGCCAAGCGCGAGCACGCCGTGGCCCTCTTCGCCGCGATGGAGATCGCCGACGATCAGCATGACGCGATTCTGCGCGCCGCCGAGCAAGTGATCGAGTCGAACGGTGAAGTACCGCCTCGCTTGGTCGTCGACCTCACGACCTGGACGAACATCGAAAGCACCAAAGTCTTGTTCGATGCCGTGCTTGCGCGCGTGATCGAACCGAAGCAGATCGAGCCTGCGGTGCTTCTCCTTACCGAGCCGCTGTTCGAGGTGCTTCCGCGGAACTTCGATACCGTTCCCTGGCTGCGGATCGAAGTAGTGGATTCGGCGGAGGTTGAAGGAAAGGTTGCCGAACTGATCGACGCCGGTGCCCTGCTGGCATCTCCCTCGCGACACCCACGCACAGACCGATGGCTCGCATTGGACTACGACGAGCGAAAGGGAGTGCTGGCGCTCGAGCCAGAGGACGGGTTCGCGCAGTTCGCTCGCCTGGGCTCATTGCCGTTGCCCGTCGTGGAACATGACCTCGCCAAGTACCTGACCGACGATCCCTCTCACGTTTTCGACGCCGCGACTCTTCGACCAATCGAGGCACGACGACTGATGCGGCAGCTAGGAGACGACGCTGCGGCCGAACGAGTCGATCCGGATCCGCACAAGCGGCTCGCGATGGCGAAGGCGCTCGGAGTGGCTGCAACCGCGACGCCACGCGACCGCGTTGAGGCTGATCTGCGCGCGGCCGTCACTGGCCTGGGCCAATCCGGGGTGCGGACAGCATCCACCGATGAGCTCGGCCAGACACTCGATCGAGCGCGTCGTCGCCACCTCGGCCCGGATGCGATGCGGGTCGGCGATGAGATTCACGTGATCAACCCGGAGTCGACGTGGAGCGGTCTCGATCACCCGCGGGTACAGGTGCATCGAATCGAAGCGCCGGAGCCTTGGATCGTCCGGCTCCGCGCCACCATTGCCGACTGGACCGTCGGCGATTTCGAGGCCGACCCATATCTCGTTCGTGCCATGGACATCCTCGATCCCGACCATCGGGATGTCGTTGCCTTGCTGCATGCCCGCGCGTGGGTGCTGAACACGATGAGCGTGAAGCCGAAGCGAGCGATGCAGATCAAGGAATGGCGAAGCACCTTGCTCGCGCTGCTGGAAGAAGAAGTCCCGGAGGCGATGCTCAGCGTCTCGCGTGACAAGCATTCCTCACGCGAGGCCGCGTTTCTGTCGGTGCCGCCGACAGGTCGCGTTGCCAGCCGCATGACGCTCGACACAGACACCGCAGATCGTTTGCGGCACGTTCCTGCCGTCATCCCGTCGGTGCCCTTCGCTCGAGCGGCGCCTGTCGTGCTTGCTACTCCACACGTGGACAGCTGGGGCTATCGCGGGGCAGCGACGAGACTCGTGCTGCCCCACGTTCTGGAGGGAGCAGCGGTCGCAAGCCTCGACGAACAGTGGCTCGATGCGTACGAGGCGTTCCAGTCCGGGACTCGTTCTTCCGGCACGGTCGCAGCCAAGATCGAGATGAAGGCGGTAAGGGAGTCGTGGCCATGGGAGGCCGCAGACTCGCTCCTCTCGAACGTTTGGCTCGCATTGCGGGCGGCAGTCGAGCACGCGCCAGCGGTTCGGTCAGCGAACGGACGGGTCCTGATGAGCCTCGGTGCGGGGCTGGCGGCCGAGATCGATGCAAGCGCAACGGCGACTGACCTCGGTTTGCGAGCTGCGCTCGAATGCATCTATACGAGCCCGACAACGTACTTGACGGGAACCGTCGCCACCGGCGTCGATGGAGTGACGTACAACGTGCCCCTCCGCATCCTCCTCCTGGGAGGACGTTGCCGGGTCCAGGTCAGGTTCGTTGCTTCACCGCTGCTCCTTGGGCATGGCCATTCCGTCGGCGGAACGGTGATGATGCAGGCGGCTCACGCCGCCGCCGCGGAAGCAGCTCGGCTCGCCGCCGAAGAAGATGACTACGACGACGATTGATGCCCCGGCCTTGACAGGTCCGACCACCTCGTTAGGATGCGTCGCTGGCAGGCGGGATCACATGAGCGTCACGACTTGGTACTTCGTTCGCACCGAATCCGGCCAACTCGAAGGAGTGGCTCGCGCGGCCGTGGAAGCGTTCGCGTTGCGCGACGGAACGTTGAAGACCGGGGAGGATGGCTTCGTGCGGTACGCCGAGGTTCTCCTCGAGCTTGAGGATCGATCACCAGTGCGCGTACTGGGTACGCGATTCAGTCAGTGGCGCGCGAATGCGGACGGCTCGCGCAACGCGGAGCACACCCTCGAAGTGATGCGTGCCGCAGTCGCGCTCCTCCCCGAGGTGGACACGCCGCCCGCGGGCGTCATCGCTGCCGAGGCCGCCTTCGCCAGGCGTCGTCTCGACCACCTGAACACGTGGCAACCGACGCCAGACGACACGGCTAGACTGCGCGAGCTAGTCAACGCGAAGGCGCAGCGCGACTTGATGTAGCAACCAGCGATCGCCGGCGTGTCGAAGCGTCTACCGAGGTAGCCAACGACCGCATCGACGAGCGCCTCAGCGAGGGCGGCGATGACCCCGTCTGCGCCCCGCGTGGCAGCCCTGTGGCAGCAAAAGCGCCCCGAAATCGCTAACCATGCGGAACAGTTACCTCACCGCTGATATGTCCCCGGTTAGCGCGACGCAAGTGGTGCTAAAAGCTGTGTGATGTCGCGTTCTTGAATGGGGGGAGCGTGTCCCCTCAGCAGCCGAGGCCGCGGGAGTCGCAGCGGCAGGGGACGCAGGCGGAGCCCTCGGCCTCGATGAGGCAGCCGGCGCCCTCGCCGCAGTGGGTGGTGGCGTCGCAGCCGATGCGCGTGCAGAACCACTGCTCCTGGCCGACGGTGGCGAGGCAGAGCGGCGCCAGGTCGAAGGGGGCGCACTCGCCGCCCGTGGGCGTGCAGTAGGTGCCGACGCCGACGTTGTTGCCGACATCGCCGGGGCGGACGCAGGACTCGGCGGGCGTCGGGTCGGCGTCGACCGGTGGGTCGGCGGTGCCGTCGCCGCAGGCGGGCAACGTCGCGAGCACGCCGATCCCGATGAGGGAGAGCGCGACGGCGATCCAGACGACTCGCGAGCGCATCACTGGGCCGTCATGTCGCAGACGATGTCGTCGCCCTCGCCCGGGAAGTAGTACATGAACGAGAGGCACATCTCGCGCGGGAAGATCACGGTGCGCGACGTCGTGTTGTCCCACTCGCACGACTGGCGCAGGCGCGTGCCCGCCGGGATGTGCAGCGGCGCGGCCACCGGATACTTCGAGATCGGCGGGTGCGACGTGAACGACGGCTGCCACGTGTCGTCGCGCAGCGACTGCATCATCGTGCCCTCGTCGTCGACGATGTCGAGCGTGTAGACGCGGCCGTCCTCGTGCATGTGGCCGAGCGTCAGGACCACGTCGAGGTCGCGCTGCACGCGGCAGTACGTCGTGTGCGTGTAGCTCGACGACGGCGGGATCTCGAACGTGTCGTCGTTGGTGACGAAGTAGTTCACGTACGCGAACACGTCGGCCGGGTCCATCAGGTGGAGCGAGACGGTGTCCTCGACGGTGTACGGCGCGTCCGTCGTGTTGATGTAGTGCGCCTGCAGGACGAGCTGCTTGCCCTCGGGCACCTTGAGCGCGAGGTCGTCGTGGAGCCCGAGGATGCCCTCGGTGTCGCCCTCGCCGGCGGTGCCCGCGACCTGGTTCAGGTTGGTCATCTCCTCGTCGGTGCACGGGTGGCTTCCCACCGGTCGCGGCTCGTCGGCGTAGTACGCGATGATGTGGTGGCCGCCCGGGCCCTGGCCGCCGCTCGCGCCGTACACGCTCAGCTCGCGCGGGCTGAACACGTTCGTGTAGAAGCAGGTGAAGCTGTCGCCGAGCGGGACCTCGAACTCGCCGGTGCGGAAGCTCAGCTCGGTGTCGGTGATGATGACGCCGTCGTCGCCATCATCTCCCGCGCCGCACGCGGCCAGCGTCAGACCGCCGAGGCAGGCAACCAGGCTCGTCGCTCGCGTCGCTCGCGTCATGAGCCGGACGGTAGACCAGGCGCAACCGAAGTGCGCCCCCGGCTCCGCGGACATCGCCTGTCACGCGGCGGGCGTGATGTCGGCGTGATGTCGCCCGGCTCAGAGCGTACTGCGCAGCGCGTTCTGCGCCCGCCCCGACGGCGCCGGCGGTGGCGCCGCGAACCGCTCCGGGTCCTCGAGATCGGCCCGCAGGATCTCGAGCGACTGCGCGGCGTACCAGCCGTCGCAGATGCGCTCGTCCAGCGTGAAGCGCAGCCGCAAGGTGGGCTTGACCACGGGCTGGCCGTCGGGTCCGGCGACGAGGCGCTCGCGGAGCGCCCCGATCACGCAGAAGAGGCTGACCGTGCCGTACTCGTAGAGGTGGTGCCACGCGCGGTCGATGCCGACGCTCCCGAGGTTCGCCACGAACGCGCTCGCGTACAGCGGATCGTTCTCGATGAACGCGTTGGGCAGGAGGTTCCAGCTGTCGAGGACGCGCACCGTCCGCACCAGGGGCGAGAGCGCGAACGTGGGCAGCCGGTCCAGCAGCGAGAGCTCCTTGTCGACCGGCCGCTCGTCGCTCGTGCGGCTGCCCTCCACCGCGTCGCGGATGCGGTCGAGGGTGTCGCCGAGCGCCTCGCCCTCGACGACCGCCAGCTTCACCGTCTTGAGCGGCGCGCGATCCACGAACTCCTTCTTCGCCGCGAACGAGATCGACGTCTCCTTGCGCTGCCACAGCCGCCGCGCCGCCACGAAGCGGTCGAGCTGCGCCCGCGCCTTGAGCACGCGCCCGAGCGACGCGATCACCAGGTGGAGCGGCGTCAGCCGCGCACCGCCGCCCACGCCGGCACGCTCGTTCCAGCGATCGATGTACGCGGTCAGCGCCGTCGCGTCGACGATCTGCTCGTAGAACACGAGCGATTCGTTGCGCGTGCGCATGAGCATCGGCATCAGGCGACGCGCCGGATCGAGGCCGCGCATGCGAGTTCCGTCGGGGCGCGAGAACAGCATGCCGCGAGCCTACGCCACCGGCCGGGCGGCCGGCGGCCTGGATGGCGTAGACTCGGAGGATGGGGTCGCTGCGCCGGGTCGCGCTCGGCACCGTCACGGTCGTGGCGGTGTGGCTCGGCGCCGGTGCCCCCGACGCGCGCGCGCAGTCCATCTGCGCCAACTTCTTCCCGACGGCGACGGGCACGTACGGCGATCAGGCGATGGTGACGGTCGCGGGCGTGACCACCACGGCGACGGCGCACGGCGTCACCGGGCTCGCGCTCGGCGGCGCGAGCGGCACCACGTGCACGACGTACACGATCGGCCAGGTCGTCGCGCGCTTCGACTTCCAGCTCGTCGGCGTCGATCCCGGCGAGGAGGCGTGGATGGACGTGAACGGCGTCGAGGTCACGCTCGACGCCGAGACCTTCGTCGCCAACCCCGACGTCACGGCGCAGCCGCTCGTGATCGTCGGCGGCCGGCTGCGCTCGGCGGGGCCCGACGGCTCCGCGTCGACCACGATCCGGGGCACGAACATGACGATGCTCCGCATGTGCGCGTCGGGCGGCGACGGCGTCGTCGTGCGCCCCATCGTCCAGGCCTTCTGCCAGTGCGGGAACGGCAACAAGCACTTCAACGAGGACTGCGACGACGGCGGCTTCGTGAACGGCGACGGCTGCTCGAGCACGTGCGCGGTCGAGCCGGACTGGAGCTGCAGCGGCAACCCGAGCGTCTGCATCATGGGCTGCGGCAACGGCGCGCGCGGCGCCGCCGAGCTGTGCGACGACGGCGACCTGGTGTCCGGCGACGGTTGCTCGTCGACGTGCACGGTCGAGCCCGGCTGGACGTGCGCCGGCATGACGCCCGACGTGTGCGCGCCGTCGTGCGGCGACGGCATCCGCCGCGGCGGCGAGCCGTGCGACGACGGCGACCTGATGTCCGGCGACGGCTGCTCGTCGACGTGCACGGTCGAGCCCGGCTGGACCTGCACCGGCGAGGGCCCCGGCTCCTGCACGTCGGCCGTCGACACCGACGGGGACGGCGTCGCCGACGTCCTCGACAACTGTCCGGCGATCGCCAACGCCGGTCAGGGCGACGGCGACGGCGACGGTGACGGCGACGCCTGCGACAACTGCCCGGCGGTCGCCAACCCGACGCAGGCCGACGCCGACGCCGACGCGCTCGGCGACGCGTGCGACAACTGTCCGGCGGCGGCCAACCCCGGGCAGGAGGACACCGGCGGCGGGCCGGCGGGCGACGCGTGCGACGATCGCGACGGCGACGGCGCCGTCGACGCGCTCGACAACTGCGTGAGCCTGACGAACGCCGACCAGGCGAACACCGACGCCGACGTCCTCGGCGACGCCTGCGACAACTGCCTCGCGGTCGCCAACCCCGACCAGGCCGACACCGACGAGGACGGCGACGGCGACCCCTGCGATCTGTGCCCGACGCTCGCCGGCGCGCACGTGGACACCGACGGCGACGGCCGCGGCGACGCCTGCGACAACTGTCCGGCGTGGCTCAACCCGCTCCAGGAGGACGGCGACGGCGACGGCCTCGGCGACTGGTGCGACACCTGTCCGCTCGTCGCCGATCCCGCGCAGGTCGACGGCGACGGCGACACCTTCGGCGACGCCTGCGATCTCTGCCCCGGCGTCGCCGGCGGTGGCTTCGACGAGGACTCCGACGGCCTCGGCGACGAGTGCGACAACTGCCCCGACGTCCGCAACACCGGCCAGGCCGATCGCGACGGCGACGGTCTCGGCGACGACTGCGACCCCGATCCCGAGACGCCCGCGGCCACCGGCTGCTGCGACGCCGGCAGCTCGCCCGGCCTCGCCTGGCTGTTCGTGCTGCTGGTGGTCGGAGCGCGTCCTTCGACTCGCTTCGCTCGCTCAGGACGAACGGTCAGTCGATCGGGTTGATGATCTTCACGTCCGCGCCGCCGGCGAACGCGTACGAGCCGACCGAGTAGTAGCCGTACACCGACAGGCCGAACGGCTCGCTGCCCTCGACCGTGTGCTTGCCCTCGCTGATGCGGCAGGTCACCTGCTCGTACGCGATGTTCTGCACGGTGCCGATCGGCGCGCGCGTGCAGTTGGCGAACTCGCCGAGGCCGACGCCGTCGACGGTGAACGTGCCCGTCACCGGCTTGGAGAGCACGAAGTAGTTCACCGCGAAGGTCGTCGGCACGAGGAACACGTAGTCCTTCCGGTGCTGCTCCGCGGCCGGGAAGATGAGCATCGACGGATCGCCCGTCCCGCCCTGCGGGATGCGCTCCTGGCTGATCAGCACCTGACCCACGGTCACCGGGCCGCTCGCGCTCAGCGTGAAGCCGCGGTCGGCCCACAGCGACCGGAACTCGCCGGCGTTCAGCGTGAACGAGTCCATCGGCGCCGGCAGGTTGGTCGTCACCTGCACGCCGTTCTCCGACGCGAGCACGCGGTAGACGTCGGGCTCCTTCCAGCTCGCGTCGGTCGAGCGCACGGGGCTGCGGCTCACCGCGAACTCGCGGCCCAGCGCCGTCGTCGGGAAGAGCTGCTCCTCGAGGTGATCGGTGCAGCAGGTGTCACCCGACTCCCAGCCCGGCGCCGGCGGCGGCTCGGCGCCGCCCAGGCCGATGCCGCGCTCGAGCCCGGTGAACACGGCGATGCGCCGGTTCGCGGTCACGAGCGACCCGGTGAAGTCACCGTCGCGGTCGAGGTAGTTGAGGCACTGCGTGATCTCGGCCACCGGCTGATCCGACTCGAGGTTCACCACGTCGTACTTGTTGATGGTGAACATGAACGGCTGCCCGGCCGCCGTCGCCGGGATCGAGAAGCCCGAGTCGCCGCCCGACGCCGTGATCGGGTGCGTCGCGTTGACGGTCACCGTCGTGTTGTCCTCGACGCCGACGATCGTGATCGAGGTGCGATCGGGGATGCTCTCGAAGTGGCCGAACTGGCCGGGCGGCGGCCCGCACGGGTTCGCCGTCGGCCACCCGAACACGTAGTAGTGGCGGCCGAGCGCCTGGATCGGGATCAGGATCGACGCGTCGTTCGAGAACTGCTGGATGATCGGGTTGAACTGGTACGCGACGACCGGGCCCGAGGAGATGACGTGCCACGCGTGCGGCGACACGAACGTGTGCGAGCCGCTGTTGATGACGTACGGGCCGTTCTGGCCCATCGTGCCGTCGACCTCGCGCATCGGCAGATCGATCTGCTTGATGCCGTTCGCCGGCACCGTCGTGTTGACCTGCACCTCCTCCTGGAGCGGCCCACCGACGCGGCCGGCGTTCTTCAGCACCTGGACCTGCACCTCGTAGCTCTGGTTGTTCGCGATCACGATCGAGAACTGCTGCGCCGCCGCGTCGTTCGACACCGGCGACGTCACCGCCTCGTTGTCGAGATCCACCGCCCAGAAGTCGCAGCCGACGTTCGACGGCTCCATGAGCGCGCGCTCGCACGGCGTCGTGCACTCGCCGCTCGCGCACACCTCGCCGGCCGGGCACTGCATCACCAGCGTGCCGCCCGTGCCGTCGCTGTTGCACTGCCACACCTCGTTGTCGGCGCCGCAGTAGGGCAGGTCGGGCAAGCACACCGTGCATCCGAGATCGACGTCGCAGATCTGGCCGTCCTCGCAGCGCACCGGCACCTCGTACACGCCGGGCTCGACGCAGCGCTCCCAGCCGAACGCCGTGCAGCGGTTCAGGCAGTCGTCGTTGCCGTCGTCGTCACCGCCACCTCCCGATGGGCCGCACGCCGTGAACGCCAGGACGCAGGTCAGGACAAGGTAGTGGGTCACCCTCATGGCGACGAACGTTCGTCCGCCACCACCTCCCTCGGCCACGGACATCGTCTGTCGGTCGTCTGTCGCGCGCGCCCGGAGCCGCGGTGATGTCGCCGTGATGTCGCGGTCCGACCGACCGCGTCACTGACCCTTGGTCTGCTTGATCATCCGCACATAGGCGCCGGACGCCCGCACCGCCAGCTCCGAGAGCTCGTCGACCGCCGCCTCGGCGAACCCCCGCCCCGGCAAGGGATGCGCGTAGATCAGGTTGACCGGCCGCTGCTTGACGACGACCGGCGCGACGAAGACGTCGGTCGCCGGCTCGACTCCGACCGACGCCCAGAGGAGCGTCTCCGTCGGGTGCCCCGGCGACGGCGACCGCCCGCGGAACGGGCGCAGGTCGTCGGCCGCCGCCTGCAACGACGACGCGCCGCCGATCGGCAGGCTCAGGTCGGCGATCGGCCGCGTCAGCGCCGCGGTCGTGTACGCGCGCCAGCCGAGGGCGTTGCCGTCGCGCACGAGGAACACGACGAGCGCCGCGAACCGGCCGGCCGCGAAGTCGACGAGCGTCTGCCCGATCTCGTCGCGGTGCTTGGCCGCGTCGATCCGATCGCACGCCCCGCCGTAGCCG
>JAIOII010001314.1 GCA_019912685.1 Kofleriaceae bacterium | reverse complement strand
GAGCCGGCGCCGGCTCCTGCGGCAGGAGCACGCCGGTCACGTACTTGTCGTCGTCGAGGAACTTCCGCGCCGACCGCTTCACGCGGTCGCTCGTGACCCGCGCGAGCACGGCGTCGAGATCGATCGCCTTGCGCGGGTCGTCGCCGAAGTCGTACGCCTCGTCGAGCCGGTTCTGCCACCAGCCGTTGCGGCGCTGGTCGACCTCGAACGTGCGGCGCTTCTGCTCCTTGATCTTGTCGAGGTAGCTCTGGTCGATGCCGCTCGCCTGCAGGCGCGCGATCTCGTCGAACACCGCCTTCTTCAGCGCGTCGACGTTCTCCGGCGCGCAGCCGAAGCCGATGCCGAACGTGCGCACCTGGCGCGGCGCGCGCGTGATGTAGCCCCACGCGCCGACGCCGTACACGCCGCCCATGTCCTCGCGCAGGATCTCGCGCAGCCGCATGCGCAGGACGTCGGCGAGGATCTCCATGTCGATCTCGCCGGCGCGGCTCCACTTCTCGCTGTCGTGGAAGGTGATCTGCACCGACGCCTTGGGCTCGGTGCCGGCGTGCACCACCTTGGTGATCACGCCGCGCGGGTTGCGGATGCCGACGTCCTTGCGCTTCTCCTTGCGGCCCTTGCCGGGGAGGCTCGCGAGGTAGGTCTCGACGAGCGGGCGCACCGCGGCCGGCTCGAACGCGCCGACGAGGACGAAGGTGAAGTCGCTCACGTCGGCGAAGCGCGCGTCGTAGATCGCGAGCGCGCGGTCGAGGTCGACCCGCTCGAGATCGGCGACGGCCGGCGGACGGCGGCGCAGGTGGTCCCGGGTGAGGATGCGCTGCAGCTCGTCGCGGAAGACGGTCTCGGGCAGGAGCGTCCGGTTCTTGAGGAACGCGACCTGGCCCGCGCGCCACGCCTCGAACGCGGCCTCGTCGCGGCGCGCGCCGCTCATGCGCAGGTGGACGAGCTGGAAGAGCGTCTCGAGGTCGGCGGTCGCGGCGCGGCCCCAGGCGCCCTCCTCGTAGTCGGCGATCCACGTGCCGGCCGACGCCGTCTTGCCGGCGAGCAGCTTCTCGACCGCGTCGGCCGAGTGCACGCCGGCGCCGGAGACGGCGGCGATGTCGTCGGCGGCGCGCGCGCTGAAGAAGTCGCGATCGGGGTGCAGCGCCATGCCGCCCGGGCTCGACGCCGACAGGTGGACGACCTGGTTCTCGAAGTCGGTCGGCTTGAGGACGACGCGCGCGCCGTTCGACAGCGTCCACTCGACGACGCCGATCTCGTCGATCGTCTTCTCGCGCGCGATGGTCCCGGCCATCGGCGTCGCGGGCAGCAGCGGGTCGGTGGGCGCGGCGTCCTGCCACGGGTCGAGCTGCTGCTGCTCGACGGCGGCGACGATCTCGAGCACGCGCGCCTTGGTCGGCAGGGGCGCGCCCGCGGGGCCCGAGATGAGGATGACGCGCGAGGCGGAGTCGCCCCACGTGCGGGCGGCGGCGTTGACCTCGGCGAGCGTGATGCCGGGCACGAGCTCGTTCCACAGGTCGGCCTCGGCCTGGCGGCCGATCATGAACTCGCCCTCGAAGAAGTTGCGGGTCATCTCGTCGGCGTAGGAGTACGACTCCTCCTTGTCGGCCTCGGCGGCGCTCTGGTTGGCGTCGGTGATGACGGCGAGCTTGGCGCGCTCGAGCTCGGTCGCCGTGAAGCCGTGGCGCTCGACGCGCACGACCTCGGCGAGCAGCGCCTCGAGCGTCGCCTCCGCCTGTCCGTCCTTGGCGGTCGCCGAGCGCGTGAACGACTCGAACTGGCGCGTCATGTCGCCGGTCGACGAGCCGGCCCAGACGAACGGCGCCGACGGGCGGCGGCGCAGCTCGCCGAGGCGCTGGTTGAGCATCTCGTGGTAGAGGCGATCGACCATCTTCTCGCGGAACGAGCTCTTCGTCCGCTCGGGGCGATGCGGGAAGAGGTTGTGGATCGCCACCGCGGTGCGCGGCAGCTCGGGGTCGGTCTCGATCGACACCTGCGTGCCCTTGACCTGCAGCGCCTCCGCGGTGATGCGCGCGCGGGGGCGGTTCGGGCCGCGGAGATCCTCGAAGCGCGCCTTGATCTGCGCGATGACGGCGTCGGGGTCGACGTCGCCGACGACGATCACGGCCATGAGCTCGGGGCGGTACCAGTCCTCGTAGAAGCGGCGCAGGGTCTCGCGCGGCGCGTTCTTGAGGATGTCGGGCTGGCCGATCGGGAGGCGCTTGGCGTAGCGCGTGCCGGCGTAGAGCACCTGCGCCTGCTTGTCGAAGACGCGGCGCCACGGGCCGCGGCCGAGGCGCCACTCCTCGAGGACGACGCCGCGCTCCTTGTCGACCTCGACCTTGTCGAAGGCGATGCCGCCGGCCCACTGGTGGAGGATGTCGAGGCCCTTGGTGACGAACGCGGGGTCGTCGGTCGGGACCATGAGCTGGTAGACGGTCTCGTCGAACGACGTGAACGCGTTCACGTCGGGGCCGAACTCCATGCCGACCTTCTCGAGGTAGTCGATGATCGCCTGCTTCGGGTACGAGCGCGTGCCGTTGAAGGCCATGTGCTCGACGAAGTGCGCGAGGCCCTGCTGGTCGTCGTCCTCCTGGAGCGAGCCGGCGTCGACGGCGAGCCACATCGCGGCGCGCTTGCGCGGCTCCTGGTGGCGCATGACGTAGTACGTGACGCCGTTGGGGAGGAGGCCCTTCTTGACCTCGGGCCAGAGCGGCAGCGGCTTCTCGGCGGGCGCGGCCGGCGTCGTCGAGGTCGGGGCGCCGGGGTCCGTGGTCGCGGGCGTGCTGGTGGTCGTCGGTCCGACGGGAGCCGGGTTTGCGCCACCGCACGACAACACCCATGCGGCGGCCACGATGTGGAGGTAGCGCATTCGCAATGCGTACCAGCGCGCCGGCGCTCGCGCCACGCTCGAGCGGCAACCCGTCAGAACGGGAGGCCGCCATCGAACCCGGGCAGCCCGCCGTCGAAGCTCGGGAAGCCGCCGTCGAACCCGGGGATGCCGCCGTCCCAGCCGGGGAGGCCGCCGTCGAAGCCGGGGAGGCCGCCGCCGTCGGCGCCCGGAAGGCCGGCGTCGACGTCCGAGGAGCCCGGCGCGTCGACGCTCGCTGCGTCCGACGCCGCCGCGTCGACGTTGCCGCCGGTCGCGCCGTCGATCGAATCGTTTCCGCCGCCGCCGTCGCAGGCGACGATCAGGGCGGCGGTGACGACGAGCACGATCGATCCGGTGCGCATGCGACGCATGGCGAGCTCCTCCCGAAGCTCGCGTCATACCACCGGCGGCCCGGGCTCCCCCGACATCCACGCGACATCATGTGACCCGGCGGGGAGCCGGCGCCTGACCAGGGCCGCAGCCTGGCGACTGGGTTAGCCGCGGATTCACCGCGTCGTGTCGCGGACTTGCGCGCGCGATCGCGTGGCACCCGCCTTGCTGAAGGAGGCCCCGTCTCCAGG
>JAIOII010001313.1 GCA_019912685.1 Kofleriaceae bacterium | reverse complement strand
GGCTGCCGCCGATGCCGTCGGCGCGCTCGCGTTCGCGCGCGGCCAGGACATCCACTTCGCGCACGACCAGTACGCGCCGGGAACACCCGCGGGCGATCGGCTCCTCGCCCACGAGATCGCGCACACGGTGCAGCAGACGCCGGGCGCCGCGCCCCAGCATCAGTCGGTCATCAGTGCGCCCGGTGAACCGCTCGAGCGCGAGGCCGATGCCGCGGCGGCTGCGGTCCTCGCGGGCGAGCCGTTCGCGGTGTCGGCGGGCGCCGCGCCCGGCGCGCCGGTACAGCGCACCCCGCGTCCCACGACCGCCCGCGACAACGGCATGATCACGCGCGAGCTCACCGCGACCCTGACGCCGGGCGGCCGCCGGCGGCTGCACGTCGGGACGTATGTCGAGGTGGTCTCGCGCGACGGCGACAACCTGAACGTGCGCGTGCACTCCGGCTACAACGGTGCCGAGACCCAGATCCCGGCGGACGCCTTCCGCAGCGAGACCCAGATCGGCGACGAGCGCTCGGCCACCGCCGACACACCCGATCAGCGCGTGATGTACCGCGAGTTCCGCGGCCCGCTGTGGGCCGACGGTGGACCGGTCCTCGCCGACATCGACCAGGGATCGATCGGCGACTGCTACCTGCTCGCCGCGATGGGCACCGTCGTCCGCGCCAACCCGCGGCGCATCCAGAACATGATCAGCCCGCACACGCCGGATCTGCCGGCCTACCAGGTGACGCTCTACCAGTTCAACGCGACCGGCCAGGGCATGCATCCGCGCACGATCAGCGTCGACGCCGACTTCCCGGTGATGCGCGATTCCAGCCATCGCGCGACGGAGGACCTCATGTATGGCGGCGAGGGCGCCGCGAGCCGCGGCGGCCGCGGCGGCGCGCCCGCGACGGTCCCGGTCCTGTGGCCGCTGCTCGTCGAGAAGGCGTACGCGCAGATGGGCGGCGGGTACCAGAACATCGACAACACGCAGAGCCGGCTACGCGGTCGCAGCGGCCAGAGCACCGACGACGCGCTCGAGCGGCTGCTCGGCACGCGCGCCGAGGTCAACCACGATGCCGACCTCGCGCGCGAGGCGCGCGCGCTCTCGGACCTCACCGACATGGGCATGACCCCCGCGCAGCTCGCGAGCGCGAGCAATCCGCTCGCGCTCCCCGACGGGCAGCTCGCGCGGCACCTCCAGGGCTACCTCGACCGCCACATCGGCGTGGAGCTCGGCACCCCCGACAGGCCGGTCTCCAGCGGCGGCGCCCCCGACGAGCAACGCCTCGATCCGGCGAACCGCGAGCTCTCCGCGCTCATCATCCGCCACCAGTACGTGCTCGACCGCGTCGACGTGAGCGGCGGCCGCATCCACGTCTTCAACCCGCATGGCGCGGGCGGCCAGCTCCCGCGCGGGCTCACCGAGGCCGAGGTGCGTCGCTACTTCAACGACATCACCACGAGCGGCCAGCCGGTCGCCGACCGCGGTCGGTGACGGCCAGGACGGACACGGCGTGACTACGGCGACTCGAAGATCAGCGCGACGTCGCTCGCGACGACGTACTCGCGGCCGCGGATGCGGTCGCGGATCTGGATGTAGAGCCAGCCGTCGCTGCGGAAGTGCGGGTAGAGCGCGTACTGGCCCGGCCCCATCGTCGTCACGCGGCGCGCCTCGCCGGTGAGCATGTCGAGGACGTAGGTGTTGGCGGCGCCCTGCTGGCGCAGCGCCACGAACGCCGGATCGGTCGCGCTGGCGTAGCCGAGCTCCTGCCAGTCGTTGGCGCCGACGTAGTGGTGGTACGTGAGCCAGCGCTCGTCGTAGCTCCAGCCCGGCTTGCCGCCGCGCACGCAGTATCGCGCGACGATCGGCGCGTCGATGATGTAGCCGCCGGCGCCGTTGGGCGTGTACGTCACGTGGCGCACGATGAAGCCGCTGCCGCCCTGCGTGCCGGTGCGCGCGATCACGAGCCGCGCCGACTGCGACATCTCCATGTCGCCCTCGTACGGCGTCGAGACCTCGATCTGCGGCTTGGCGACGTAGTCGTTGCCGTCGTGGATCATCGGCGTGAACGTGTTGCGCGCGCTCGACGAGAAGCTGGTGGCCGGGTCGCCGCCGGTGACGTTGTGGCCACCGTTGTCGCTCGTGAACTGCCCGTGCACCGTGAAGAAGTCGCCGCCGTTGACGCGCCCGAGGTGCTGGTAGAGGCCGACCTGGGCGAGCGTCGTGCACTCGGGCTCGTTGAACGAGATCGACGACGGGTTCCCGGTGAGGAGCGACTGCAAGCAGAACTGGCCGCCGCCGCCCTGCAGGATGAACCCGGAGTTGTCGGGGAAGAAGCCGGGATCGTAGAGCGCGTTGGCGGGGATCTCGACGCCGCGCTGCAGGTCGATCACCGTCGAGCCGTTGCCGCTCGCGTTGCCGCCGTGCGCGACGAACCGGCCGTCGGCCGAGCTGCGCGTCCAGAAGTTGGTCCCGTAGTCGAGCTCGCGGAGGATGCGGATCTTCTGGGCCGGCGCCGCCGCGGTCCATCCCTGCGACCACGTGTTCGCCGTCGACAGCGGGAACGTCGAGAGGCAGTCGCGCGTCGTCGCCGCGCCCTGGCAGCCGAACATGTTGATGCCGGCGTCCTCGTTCACCTGGCGCCAGCCCTGCGTCTCCATCGCCGCGACGTGCGTCGCGATCTCGGGGCCGATCGTCGTGTCGCACGGCGGCGGCACCGGATCGCTCGCGATGACGTCGTCGAGGTTCGGCAGGTCGCGCGCGAACCACTCGGCGACGATGTCGAACTCCGCCTGCGTGTACGGCGTGCGGCCGCCGCGCGGCATCCACACCCGATCGGTCCACTCGTCGAACGGCGCCTGCCACGCGTCGCCGTGCGCGAGCCGGAACACGTACTCGAACCACGGCAGGCCCGCGGCCGTCGCGTGGATGCCGATCTTGCCCGGGTGCCACAGGTTGTCCGACTCGTCGCGCAGGCAGTTGACGATCGTCATCGCCGCCGCGGGCGTGGTCGGCGCGAGGTCGGTGAGGCACGCCGATTCGCCGGCGTCGGTCATCGCGTCCCAGCTGCGCAGGTACGTGCGCGTGAGGCCGTGGCACGCGTCGCACATCTTGCCGCTGCCCTCGCCGAGGAGCGTCGCGGCCATCTGCGCGAGCTCCAGGTCCGGCAAGCTCACCGGGTTACGGAACGCCGGCGGGATCGCGGCGTCGGTCGGCGCGTCGGTGGGCGCGTCCGGCGTCGCATCCGGCCCGTCGTTGCCGCCCCCGCCGCACGCCGCCAGGAGAGCCGCGACCAGGACCGAACGACAGGCTGTCCGCATGTGGGCCCGAGCATCGCCCGCCCGCCGGCCAAGTCAATCTCGAATCTCTGTCACTGGCTGGAGGAGTCGGCCTTGGCTGCGGACTCGCGGTCGACTGCGACGCCCATCACGGCGTAGCCCTTGTCGACGTACACGGTCGTGCCGGTGATGCCCGCGGCCAGCGGCGAGCACAGGAAGGCGGCGGTCGCGCCGACGTCGGCCGCCGTGATCGGCTCGGTCAGCGGCGCGTTGCGCGAGGTGTAGTCGATCATCTGGTCGATGAAGCCGATCGCGCTCGCCGCGCGCGACGCGTACGCCCCGGCCGAGATCGTGTTGACGCGGTGGCCCCACGCGCGCCCCGCCTCGTACGCGAGCGTGCGCGTGTCGCTCTCGAGCGCCGCCTTCGCCGACGACATGCCGCCGCCGTAGCCCGGCACCACGCGCTCCGACGCCATGTACGTGAGCGACACGAACGCGCCGCCGCGCTTCATGATCGGCGCGAACGCCGCGACCATCGACGTGAGCGAGTACGCCGACGCCGACACCGCGGCCAGGTAGCCCTTGCGGCTCGTCTCGAGGAGCGGCTTCTTCACCTCGGGGCCGTTGGCGAGGCTGTGCACCACGATGTCGACCCCGCCCTCGCCGAAGTCCGACTTCACCTGGGCGGCGACGCCGTGGATCGTGAAGTCGCCGCACTCGCGGTAGCGGCGCGACTCCTTCACGTCGGCCGGCACGTCCTCCATGCGGTCGTACTCCGCGTCGAGCGGGTACACCTTCTCGAACGCCATCTTCGACCCGTCCGCCAGCGTGAGCGACGCGTCGAACTTGCCGCGCGAGAGCATCGTCTGGAAGATGCCGAGGGCGGGCGGCCACGTGCCGAGGCAGATCGAGGCGCCGGCCTCGGCCATCGCCTTGGCGATCGCGAACCCGAAGCCACCATCGTCGGCGACCCCGGCGACGAACGCGCGCTTGCCGCGCAGATCGATGTTCAGCATGTGCGGGTCATCGCCCGCGGCCATGCGCGGGTCAAGTCGACCCGGCCTCAGGGGTGGACGAGCACGAGGATGCGGCGGGCCGCGGCCGTGCCGCCGCCGGCGACCTCGATGTCGAGGTACTCGCCCGGGAACGCCTGGGCCCACCGGCCGGCGAGGACGACGCTGTCGGCGGCGACGCCATCGACGGCCGCCACGCGCTCGCCGGGACGCAGGCCGAGGAGCGGCATCGGGTCGTTGCCGGCGGCGCGCCGCGAGACGTCGACGACGGCCGCCTCGCTCGACGGCGCGACGGCGACGGGGGTGGCGACGAGCACGGGTGTCGCGCGAGGCGGAGCGGCGACGAGCAGGACGAGCGCGCCGAGGAGGCCGACCACGATCGAGCGGTACACCATCATGCTGGGGGCATGATCAAGCCCGGTGCCAGCCGCAAGCGCGCGATTGCACGCCGCCCCCGGCCGGCCCTGCGACAGGTGGGCGCACCCGGGATCGGCTGCGTGCCAGGTTGGCACCTCGAAAACTCGCAGCGTGAGGGGAACCGGTCTAACGTACACCCACCTGTAGGGGAAACCGGCTCGCTGTCTGCGAGCCCACCACGCCGGAGGACTACGTTGCGCACCAGTCGAATCACTTCCATTTCATCTGCACTTCTCTTGGTCTCGGCGCTCGCGGGTTCCGCATGGGCGCAAGAAGAGGGCGACCCCTGCGGGGGCGACGCCGGCATGGAGGGCGAGGGCGAGGGCATGGGTGAGGCCGAGGCGATGCCCGAGGAGAGCGCGCCCGCCGAGGCCGCCGATGGCGCGGACATGGGCGGCAAGCCGCCGATGATCCTCGCGAAGGGCAAGCTCGCCGTGAACGTGCCGATCGGCATCAGCCTGTCGACCGACGCCGTCGCCAAGCCGATCGCGATCGCGCCCGACGTCTGGTACGGCGTGGCGCCCAAGCTCGAGGCCGGCCTCGCGCACTCGAACATGAGCATCACCGGGTTCTGGTTCCAGGGCTTCGGCAGCGGCCTCTGCCTCACCGGTGAGGACAACGGCTGCGCCGAGCTCTACAACGGCCCGATCGGCCTCCTCGCGCACTACACGCTGATGGAGGGCAACCTCGACCTCGCCGCCGACGGCGGCGTCCTGATCAACACCCTGGATCCGATGGCGCTGGGGCTGAAGGTCGGCGTCATGGGCCGCTACATCTCGGGCAAGATCGCCGTGCACTTCCAGCCCAACCTCACGATCGGCCTCACCGAGCGCGACTTCAACAAGGAAGCGCTCTACGTCCCGGTGACCCTCGGCTACATGGTGAGCGAGAAGCTGCACGCGGGCCTGCAGACCGGCATCTACGGCCCGCTCGACGGGTTCGGCGACTTCTTCGGGATCCCGCTCGGCGTCGGCGCGATGTTCATGGTGAACGAGAGCATCGGCGTCGCCGGCTCGTTCAACTTCATCCAGCTCGCCGGTGGCTCGGACGCCGCGGGCGCGGACTTCCGCGACCTGACGCTCGCCGTCATGTGGCACAACTGAGCGCCGCGCCCTCCGGGCGCGCGCTCGTCGTCGCTACTCGCTCAGCTGCTCGGCGAGATACGCCGTCTCGCCGAGCTGCCCGATCAGGCCGAGCTGGGTCTCGAGCCAGTCGGTGTGCTCCTCCTCGCCGACGAGGATCTTCTTGAGCATGTCCTCGGTGGCGTTGTCGCCGAGCGTGCGGCACTTGCCGATCCACTCGTTCAGGCTCTTGATCGCGGCGTACTCGAGCTGGACGTCCGACTCGAACTGCTCCTTCACGGTCTCGCCGACGCGCAGCTTGTTCAGGCGCTGGAGGTTCGGGACGCCCTCGAGGAACAGGATCCGGTCGATCACCTGGTCGGCGTGCTTCATCTCGTCGATCGACTCGGCGCGCACCTTCTTGGCGAGCCGCAGGAAGCCCCAGTTCTCCAGCATCTTGGCGTGGACGAAGTACTGGTTGATCGCGGTGAGCTCGTTGGTCAGGAGCTCGTTGAGCAGATCGATGATCTCGGCGTGACCCTTCATCAGCTGCGCCTCTCGGACGGGCCGAGCTGCGCGCCGCAGAAGTGGTCAGGCGGCGTCGCGAGGCTCGGATTGGAGCCGCGACCTTACCGATACGAGATCGCGCGGGCAATCGCCGGCGGCGCCGCGATCGCATGCACGACCGGCGCGCTCGAGGCGATCTTCGATCTCGGGGATGCAGGCGCCGCAGCCGGTGCCCGCGCCGCACTGGCGGCCCACGTCCTCGACCGACTCGGCGCCATCGGCGATGGCAGCGTCGAGCTCGCGGTCACGGACGGCGTGGCAGAGGCAGACGATCACGGTGCGGCTCCGATATTGAAAATGCCTTTCAACGACGGTTTCGTCAAGGGCGATCAGAGTACGGGCCGGGTAGGCGGATCCTTCCCACGAGCCAAGCTGCTGGAACTCTGACGGTTTAGGTCAAGGCGCGCAGGTCGCGCCCCAGCGGGTGCAGCTCCCGCCGGACCAGGCTTCGCAGGTGTGATGTAGACCATCCGCGGGGTTGTACGCGCACCCCGAGGCGGGAGTGCAGGCCGCCCCGAGGCCGCCCTCACAGACGCCCTCCACGATGGTCGCGCACGAGCGGTAGCTCTTGCTGGCCGCGTCGAAGACACAGCCATCCGCCGGCGCGCAGCGCGGGCCGAGGTGGAAGCACGTGCCGGCACCGCTCGACAGGCAGGTGAAGTACGCGCCCGCGCCCGCGTGGTAGACGCAGCCCGGAGAGGGGCACGTCGTGCCGGCGAGCGCGATCCCGCTGCCGCTGCCCCCCGCGGTCGCGCCCGCGCCCGCGCCCGCGC